>JAJTHJ010000112.1 GCA_021298875.1 Burkholderiales bacterium
CCCTCAAACTCCATCTCGGCAAAGCTGCGCTGATGCATGATCGTTCCCGCTCGATCTGCGATGAGCGCGATTGTCGCAGCGCTACACGTCGTCAGGCATGCGCGGTGGCGAATAAATCAGCACTTCCTTAACCCTCCCCCTCCGGGGGAGGGTGGCGCGAAGCGCCGGGTGCGGGAAGACCGCCACGCGTCGGACAAGCCGCCCAATAGAATCGACCGCCAATGCTCCGCCTGCTACTTGCCGCCCTCTGCGCGCTCGCCCTCGCCGCCTGCGACCGCCCCGCGCCCGTGCCGGCGCCGGTCATCCGGGGCCTCGGCACTCACACGATGCCGATCGCCACCGCCAGCCCGCAGGCGCAGCGCTACTTCGACCAGGGGCTGGCGCTCGCCTGGGCCTTCGACTTCTACGAGGCGGCACGCGCCTTCGACGCCGCGCTCAAGGTCGACCCGCAGTGCGCGATGTGCGCGTGGGGGTTGGGCTACGCGACCGGCCCCAACATCAACGCGCCGATCCGCGGCGATCTCTCTACCGCCATCGGCTACACCCAGCGCGCGCTGCAACTGGCACCCAAGGCCACGCCGCGCGAGCAGGCGCTGATCCGCGCACTCGCCGTGCGCTACGGCATCGACGCTGCAACGCCCGCCGCGCCCATCGACCCGCGGTTGGCCCCGCCGCCGTCGCTTTGCATCACCCGCCCGCCGCCGCATGCCGATCCGCTCGACCTCGCCTACGCCAACGCGCTGGCGGCCGTGCAGGCGCAGTTTCCGGACGACCTCGCCATCGCACTGCTGCATGCCGAGTCGCTGCTGCAACTGTCGCCTTGGGACTGGTGGGACAAGCAAGGCGAGCCGCGCGCCGGCACGCCGGAGCCCATTGCGATTCTCGAAGCGAGCCTCGCGCGCGACCCGAATCACGCCGCCGCCAATCACTACCTGATCCACGCGTTCGAGCGCGCGCCCACGCCGCAGCAGGCACTCGCCGCCGCCGACCGGCTGGGTGCGCTGGCGCCCGCGGCGGGGCACATGGTGCACATGCCGGCGCACATCTACATGCGGCTGGGCCGCTACGCGGATGCTTCGCGCGCCAACCAAGCCGCCATCGATGCCGACGCCAATGTGGCGGCGCAACTGCGCGCGCAAGGCTTCGAGCCGCTGTCGCATATCTCGCATCACGAACACTTTCTGTGGAGTTCGGCCACGCTGGAAGGGCGCCGCGGCACGGCGCTGGCCGCCGCGCAGGCGCTGGCGACCAAGGCTGCGAGCGGTGGTGAACCCTTCGGCGCGGGCGGCAGCAACGACTACTTCATTGCACTGCCGCTGCTGGCGCAGGTTCGGTTTGGCGACTGGGATGCCGTACTCGCCGCAGCGCAGCCCACGGGCCACAGCAGCTTCCCCAAAGCCGTGTGGCATTGGGTGCGCGGCACCGCCTTCGCGCGCAAGGGCGAGGCCGGTGCCGCGGCAACCGAACTCGCCGCATTGCAAGCCGCGGCTGCCGATCCGTCGCTTGCGGACAAGACGCTGAAGTCCATCGACCCGCTGACCGCGCTGCTCGCGGTCGGTATCGAGTCCTTGCAGGGCGAGATCGCGCTGGCGCGCAAGCAGGCCGCGCAGGCGATTGCGCACTTGCGCCGCGCGGTCGAGTTACAGGCGGAACTCGACGCGCACGAGCCGCCGCCGTGGCCGCAGTCGCTCACTGCCGAACTCGGCTCCGCGCTGTTGTTGGCCGGCAAGCCTGCGGACGCGGAGCGCGCGTTTCGCGAAGACTTGAAGCACTACCCCGCCAACGGCTGGGCGCTGTACGGTGTGGCCGAAAGCCTGCGCCGCCAAGGCAAGCGCGCGCAGGCGGCGCAGGCCGAGGCCGAGTTCAAGCGCGCGTGGGCGGCGGCGGATTTATCGCGACCGGAAGCGCGGTACTGAGGCAAACACCGCCGCGACCGACGCCCGCGAGCCGACGGTGGAACCGGCGCGAACCTGCCATGTCTCAGCCGTAGTCGACCCGAAACCGGCGCTTCGAGTTGCCGCATCGTGGCACGGCCGAGCTATCCTTCGTCCACTGAAATTGGGAGGGAATGAAATGAGTCATCGATTTTCGCGCGTGGTGATGTGCTTACCCATGCTGGCCGCGGCGATGCACGCGGGCGCGGCAACGCAGGGCACGCCGTCCTCAACGAGTTCGACCGGCAGCTTCGTGTTTACGGCAAATGCGCCGGCAACACCGCGGCTGGTTCAGGTGCTCAACATCAGCGACATCACAGTCGATAACTCTTCGCGGGCACTGAAGGGGCCGTCCAACGTCCCCGGCGGGACAATGTCGTTCTGCGTTGTCGACACCTACGTCGGCACGGTCGGGTTGTCGATCTCGTCCACCAACTACACGGGGGCCAACGGGTGGAACGTCAGAGCGTCCGACGGATCGCGGCTTGAGTACGACGTACTTGCGGAAACACCGAGCGAGACGACCCTCGGCGCGAGTTCACCCTCTGCCGCGTCGTTCGCGGTGTCGATGGGCCCTTCACGCGTGGTGGGGGACAGCAGCCAGTGCAGCACCGGCAACATTCGGCTGCATCTCAACCTCAAGGCCACGATGCCGACATCTCTCCCGGCGAAGTCCTACACGGACACGGTCACCCTCGTCGCGACGCCACAGTAGCGGCAGATGTTGCCCGGTTTGGCGCAGGACGCTGAGTCTGCGCGCGAAGGTAAGCGTTTTGGATAGCCACGGTCAGGCGCTCCGCCACGGATTGCCCCGCCGCAGCAGGTGATCGTCGCGCACGCGGCGCAGATACCCGACCCGGTCGAAGAACTCCAGGATTTGAATCGCCACCTTGCGCCCGCCGCCGATGCGGTCGCGGAAGGCGGCGGCGCGCGCCGCACCTTCGGCTTGCGCGAGTTCGGCGGCGATGTCGGCCATCCGCGCGACCGCCTCGGTCAGGAAAAAGTGGTCGAGCGCCACCAGCGTCACTTCACCCACGCGTGCCACCGCGCGCAGGGTGGCGCGCACTTCGGCCTCGGCGATGCCGGTGGCCTTGGCGATGTCGCGCACGCGCGGGGGGCCGTAGGGTGACGCCATCAACAGCGGCTTGATCTTCTCCCAGCGCGTGCGCTCGGCCGCGCCGAGTTCGGCGCGGTGCGCGGGCAGCGCGACAAAGGCGCCGCGGCGCGCGAGCTGCGCGCTGGCCAGCAGTTCGTCGAGCAGCGCGGCAAAGGCATCGGCGTCCACATTGGGCGCGACGATGCGGCGCAGCCGGTTTTGTTCCAGCCCCGGCATCTCGGGCTCGCGCTCGTGCGTGGCGGCGACCGCGTCCAGCACGCGCGACCGCAAGGCCTGCCACGCGGCGGGGGCGAAGGCGACGCCTCCGGCGACGCGCGCGCCGACTTGCGCGAGCAGCGCGTGCAGTTCGTCGTCGCGCAGGTTCCAGCCGCTGGCGATGCGGGCGAGGGGGATCGGGGTTTGGGAGAGCCAGGTGGTGAGGGCGTGGTTGGGCTGCGGCGGGGTGTCGAAAGACGCTGGGCCCCGGCCTTCGCCGGGGCGACGGGGGTTTGAGTCGTCGCGCAGCGCAGCGAGCAAGGCCAGGCGCTCCGGCCGGCGTTTGCCGCGTGCGGGCGGCGCGATGTCGAGCACCACACCACCGGCCAGTGTGCGGCTGGCAGCGGCGTCGCGCAGCACAAAGCGGTCGCCACGGCACACCGGCAGCGGCACGACGGGCTGCACGGACACCAGCGCCTCGCCGCTGGGGGCGAGGCTGGCGCAGTCGAGCAACGCCACGCGCGCCAGCACATCGCGCGTGCCGTGGTGCAGATGCACCTGCGTCCATGGGGCGAGCGAGCGCGCCTCGCGCGCGGACAGGCGCAGCGTGGCGTCGAAGCGGTCGGTCGTGTTGGCGAGCGCCGGTGCCTGCACCCAGAGGCCGCGCTCGATGTCTTCGCGCGCCACGCCGACCAAGGCGAGCGCGCAACGCTCGCCGGCGCGGCCGACTTCCGCCGCTCGATCCTGCGCGTGCAGCGAGCGCGCGCGCGCGCGCAGGCCGGGCGGCTGGATGGCGACCTCATCGCCCACGCGCACGCTGCCGGCGTGCACGGTGCCGGTGGCCACGGTGCCGATGCCGCCCAGCGTGAACACGCGGTCGATGGCGAGGCGGAACTGCCCGCCGTCCGGCCGCACGGCGCGCCCGCGGGCAGTGGCGCGCAGATGCGCATCGAGCACGGCGAGGCCCTCGCCGCTGCGCGCGGACACGGCAAACACCGGCCAGTCCGCCTGCGGCGTGCCGGCGAGGACGGCGGCCAGTTGCGCGCGCACTGCGGCCACACGCTCGGCGGGCACGGCGTCGATCTTGGTCAGCGCCACCACGCCGTCGCGCAGGCCGAGCAGGCGCAGGATGTCCAGGTGCTCTTCGGTCTGCGGCATCACGCCGTCGTCGGCCGCCACGACCAATAGCGCCAGATCGATGCCGGTGGCGCCGGCGAGCATGGTGTGCACAAAGCGCTCGTGCCCCGGCACGTCGATGAAGCCCAGCACGCCGCCGTCGGCGAGCGGCAGGTAGGCGTAGCCGAGTTCGATCGAAATGCCACGCTTTTGCTCTTCCGGCAGCCGGTCGGTGTTGCGGCCGGTGAGCCGCGTGATTAGCGCGGTCTTGCCGTGGTCGATGTGGCCGGCGGTGCCGATCAGCATTGGGTGACCGGTGATCGGTGATCGGTGATCGGTTTGGCCATAGCCAACTGCTGCAGCAACGCTGCTTCGTCGTCGCTGCGCAAACACCGGCAATCGAGCCACAAGCGCTGCCCGGCGATGCGGCCGACGACGGGTGTGGGCAACTCGCGTAGCCGCGCGGCCAGGCGCTCGACGGCGCGGCCGGCGCCCTTGGCTTGCGCGGGCGTGAGTACCACCGCAAACGAGGGCAGCCGTTCCACCGGCAGGCTGCCCGAGCCGATCTGGCTGGCGCAGGCTTCGATGCTCGCGGCGTAGTCCTTGCCGGCAAATGCGGCCAGCGCGGCCTGCACATGCTCGCAGGCGGCGCGGATGTCGGCGGCGGGGCGCGTGAGCAGTGCGAGTACCGGCAGGCGCTCCGGCAGCCGGTGGCCGGAGGCGTAGATACGCAGCGTGGCCTCCAGCGCGGCCAGCGTGAGCTTGGAGCAGCGCAGCGCGCGCTTGAGCGGGTGCTTCTTGATCTTCGCTATCGCGGCCGGAGTGCCGACGATCAGCCCCGCCTGCGGGCCGCCCAGCAGTTTGTCGCCGGAGAAGGTCACCACGTCCGCGCCGGCGGCGAGCGACTCCTGCGGCAGCGGTTCGCGCGGCAGGCCGTAGTGCGAGAGGTCGATCACCGCGCCCGCGCCCAGGTCCACCATGTAGGGCAGGCCGGCGCGGTGGGCGATGGCGGCGAGCGTCTGGTCGTCGACCGCGGCGGTGAAGCCGGTGATCGCGTAGTTGGACCAGTGCGCCTTGACGATCAGCGCGGTCTTGGGCGTGATCGCGTCCTCGTAGTCGCGCGGGTGCGTGCGGTTGGTGGTGCCCACTTCCACGAGCTTGCAGCCGGCCGCCTCCATGATGTCCGGAAGGCGGAAGGCGCCACCGATTTCGATCAGCTCGCCTCTGGAGACGATCACCTCGCGCCGCGCGGCCAGGGCGGCGAGTGCCAGAACCACCGCGCCGGCGTTGTTGTTAACGACGGTGACGGCTGGCGCGCCGGTCAGCTCGCGCAGCAGGTCTTCGACGATGTCGTCGCGGTCGCCGCGGCCGGCACCGGCGAGGTCGTATTCGAGCGCGACGTACTGGCGCATCGCGGCGGCAACGGCATCGATGGCTTCATCGGCCAGCAGCGCGCGGCCGAGGTTGGTGTGGATCACCGTGCCAGTCAGGTTGATGACGGAGGTCAGCCGCGGCGCCGCAAATATGCGCGCGGCGGTCGCGGTGGCGGCGACCAAGGCATCGAACGTCGGCGCGGCGCTGCCGCTCTTGATGGCCTCACGCGCGGCGGCGAGTTCGGCTTGCGCAGCGCGTTTGACGAAGGCGGTGCCGAGTTCCTGCGCCAGCGCGGCGAGCGGCGGCGCGTTAAGCAGGCGATCGACGGCGGGGAGATGTGCAAGCTGCTCGCCCGGACCGGGCAGAGGCATTGTGGGGGGCATGGGCTGTTGTCGAGGTGCGAGATGCGATGCGAGTTACTTCCTCTGTAGGTTGCAGTCTTCCCTCACCCGGCGCTTCGCGCCACCCTCTCCCGGGAGGAGAGGGTTCGTTCTCCCCTCTCCCCCCGGGAGAGGGGCCGGGGGTGAGGGAAGACCGCAGGCAAAGGCTCGATATTCAAGACGGCAATCAACCGCCGCCCGGATGAAACAACATATTAGGCCCCGACCGCGCAAACCCCCGCTCATCGACCAGCAGGTCGAGCGCCAGCGAGGCGAGGTCGTCGGCGACGGGATCGGCGTAGGCGTCCTTGTCGCGGTAGAAGATTTTCAAGTACGTCTTGCACTCGTCGCAGGCTTCGGCGCGGCGCGCGGCGGCGGTGGCGTCGCTGCCGTCGTTGTCCTGCGCCGACAGGGACAGATAGTGCGCGCCCTTGTCCTGCTCGCAGGCGGAACACTGGATGCGCGCCATGTTCCATTCGGTGCTGCACAGCGCGCAGTGCAGATACCGCAGGTTGTTGCGCACGCCGCCCAGGCGCACCACGCTCGCCACCGGGCGCGTGGCGCAGACCGGGCAGACGGTGGGCACGTCGAACTTCTCCAGCGCCGCCACGTCGAGCGCGGAGGCGGCGCGGGCGAACCAGACTTGCAACGCGGCGCCGACAAAGGGCACCAACGCGGCATCCGCATTGAGCGTGCTGCCGGCCAGGATGCGATCGGCGAGCGCCTCGGCCTCGGCGTCGGTCAGCGCATCCACGGCGGCGAGCGCCGCCGCCGGCCCGCCGGCCGCGCGCACGCGCTGCACGATCTCGCGCAGATCGGCGCGCCAGCCGGCGTCGCGCGGCGTGGACAGCGCCGACAGCGGCGGCATGCCGTAGTTGAGGCTGCGCTGCACGGCCTCGGCCGAAGGTGTCGCGGCGGGTCGCGCGTCGAACACCTCGTACTGCGCCTGCGCAACGTGCCCCATCAGTTGAAGAAACTCGCCCATCGCATGCCCGCGCGCCAGTTGCGCGAAGCGCGCGGCGCGGTCGGCAAAGGTCTGCGCGGAAGGCAGCACCACGCGCGGCGCGTTGGGCACGCGGTCGGTGGTGCCGTCGGTGATGATCGGGGTGGGCAAACTGTGACTCCAAAAAAATGCGGCGGGGTGTCCCGCCGCGGTCAGACTAACCGGGGGAGAAGGTTAACCGCTGTCCA
Organism: Burkholderiales bacterium; assembly: GCA_021298875.1. Taxonomy (GTDB): domain Bacteria; phylum Pseudomonadota; class Gammaproteobacteria; order Burkholderiales; family Burkholderiaceae_F; genus JAJTHJ01. The sequence goes on from JAJTHJ010000112.1 coordinate 7,308, forward strand.
GCGGTCTTCCCTCACCCCAACCCCTCTCCCGGGGGGAGAGGGGCTTTAGGGCCTACTTACTTGTTGCCGGTAACGCGGCGGTACCACAAGGGATGATGATGCTTGGCCCAGCCGTGGCTCACGTCGCCGCGGGTCATTGCGCGCAGGCTGCCCTTGACCCAGAAGATCGCCGAGTAGATGTGCACGATGATGCCGACCATCAGGACGAAGGCCGACGCCGCATGCACCACCGCCGAGATGCGCACCACGGTGACCGGGAAGGCCATCACCGTGTCGCGCCACAGCACGATCCCGGACAGCAGCAGCAGCACCATCGTGATCACCATGGCCCAGAACAACTGCTTCTGCCCGAGGTTGTACTTGTCGATCTCGGGCAGACCGTCGTCGCGGTTGTTGATCACGTCGCCAAGGCGCTTGCCCCACTCGCGGTCGTAAGACCGGATGACGTTGTCCTTCCAGTAGCGCAGCGCCATCCAGGCGAAGGCGACGAACATCACGATCCCGATGAACGGGTGCAGGATGCGCGTCCAGGTGCCGCCGCCCAGCAGCCCGGTCAGGAACCAGAAGGCCGGATGGAACAGCGCCAGCCCCGAGGCCGCCAGCAGGATGAAGGTGATCGCCACCGCCCAGTGGACGACCCGTTCGGTGGCGTTGTAGCGCGGCACCGCGCCGCTTTGCATGACCACGTGGCTCATTTTGCGTCTCCCTTGTGCTCTTCTTTGGGCCCGCGCGTCACGTAGTGGAAGAACGCGCCCAGCACCGCCAGCCCGAGGCCGATGGCCAGCAGCGGTTTGGTGACACCCTTCCACAGGCTGACCCAGGGGCTGATCTTCGGATCGTTCGGCAGGCCGGAGAACAACTCCGGCCGGTCGGCGTGCTGCAGCACGTACATGACGTGCGTGCCGCCCACCCCTGGCGGGTCGTACAGGCCGGCGTTGGCGAAGCCGCGCTCCTTGAGGTCCGCCGTGCGCTTCAGGCCGCGCGCCACCATGTCGGTCTTGTTGCCGAACTGGATGGCGCCGGTCGGACAGGTCTTCACGCAGGCCGGCTCCAGCCCCACGGCAACGCGATCCGAACACAAGGTGCACTTGTAGGCCTTGTTGTCCTTCTTGCTGATGCGCGGGATGTTGAACGGACAGCCGGCGATGCAGTAGCCGCAGCCGATGCAGTTGGCCGAGTTGAAGTCGACGATGCCGTTGCCATACTTGACGATGGCGCCCGGCGACGGACAGGCCTTCAGGCACCCGGGGTCTTCGCAGTGCATGCAGCCGTCCTTGCGGATCAGCCATTCGAGCTTGCCGTCGGCGTTCTTGTACTCGGCAAAACGCATCACGGTCCACGACTGGTCGGTGAGATCCACCGGGTTGTCGTAGATGCCGTGCTGGACGCCGACCTCGTCGCGCAGGTCGTTCCATTGCATGCAGGCGACCTGGCAGGCCTTGCAGCCGATGCACTTGGAAATGTCGATCAGCTTGGCCACCGGGTCGGTCGCCACCCGCACCGACGGCGGGGTGGTGGTGGTGGCCGAGCGCTTGTCGACGGTCAGGGATTGCATGGTCATCGTGCGCTCCTTAAGCCTTCTCGAGGTTGACGAGGAACGCCTTGAACTCCGGCGTCTGCGAGTTGGCGTCGGCCACGTACGGCGTCAGCGTGTTGGCGAGAAAGCCGTCGTTGGTCACGCCGACGAAGCCCCAATGGATCGGGATGCCCACCGTGTGCACGGTCTTGCCGGCGCAGGTGAGTGTCGCCATCCGGGGCGTCACCACCGCCGCGGCCTTGATCTCGCCGCGGTTGCTGCGCACCTTGACCATGTCGCCGTTCTTGATGCCCTTTTCCTTGGCGAGCACGTCGCTGATCTCGACGAAGGGCGAGGGCTGCACGATGGCGCTGGTCAGCGCGTTCTTGGTCCAGAAGTGGAAGTGCTCGGTCAGGCGATAGGTGGTTGCCGCGTACGGGAACTGGTCGGCCTTGCCGAAGGACTCCATATCGCCCTTGAACACGCGCGCCGCCGGGTTGGCGACGGCCTTCGGGTGCAGCGGGTTGGTGCCGATCGGCGTTTCGAACGGCTCGTAGTGCTCGGGGAACGGCCCTTCGGCCATGCCGCCCAGCGAGAACAAGCGTGCCACGCCTTCGGCCGTCATGATGAACGGCCCGGCGCCGGATTCCGGCCCCAGGTCGGGGCGGATGTCCGGAATGTCGATGCCCGCCCAGGCGGTGCCGTTCCAGCGGATGCCGTAGCGCTTGCCGTCCCATGGCTGGCCGGTCTTGGGGTTGGTGTTGGCGACGTTGTAGAGCACGCGCCGGTTGGCCGGCCAGGCATAGCCCCAGGTGAGGTTGTTGCCCATGCCGCCGGGGTCGGCGGTATCGCGCCGCTGCGACAGATTGCCGGCCTGCGACCACACGCCCGAATAGATCCAGTTGCCGCAGGCGGTGGAGCCGTCGTCCTGCAACTGGCCAAAGCCCGCCAGTTGCTGGCCGGCGGGCACCAGCACGCGGGTCTTGTCCTTCGGGTCCATCACGTCGGTCAACGCCCGGCCGGAGATCTCGCGCAGGATTTCTTCGGGCGACGGGTTGGTCGAGGTCGCATAAGCCCAGTTGAGCTTCAAAATCGGCTCGGGCAGCTTGCCGCCGTCCTTGGCGTACATCTCGCGCAGCTTGACGAAGAGCGAGGCGACGATCTCGCGGTCGGTCTTGGCCTGGCCCGGCGGCTCGGTCGCGGCCCAGTGCCACTGGATCACCCGGCCGGAACTCGTGAAGGTGCCGGCATCCTCGGCGAAGCTCGACGCCGGCAGGCGGAACACCTCGGTGGCGATCTTTTCCGGCTCGACCGGGTTTTTGTCGCCCACGTTTTTCCAGAACTCCGAGGTCTCGGTACGCAGCGGGTCGATCACCACCAGGTACTTGAGCTTGCTCATCGCCGCCGAAACTTTCTTCTTGTTCGGTAGCGCCGCCAGCGGGTTGAAGCCCTGGCACAGGAAGCCGTTGACCTTGCCCTGGTACATGCGCTCGAAGATCGCCAGCACGTCGTAAGCCGCGTCGCGCTTGGGCAGCCAGTCGTAGGCGAAGTCGTTCTCTTTGGTCGCCGCTGCGCCCCAGAACGCCTTCTGCTGGCTGGTGTGCCACTTGGCGAAGTTCTGCGCGAAGTTCATCTGGTTCGGCCGCAGCGGCTTGGGCGTGCGGCGCTCGATGTACTCGGCGCGAGTGGTGTCGGCATCGGTCGGCGCCGACAGATACCCCGGCAAGACTTCGCTGTAGGCACACTGGTCCGTAATCCCCTGCACGTTGGCATGCCCGCGCAGCGCGTTCACGCCACCGCCGGCGCGGCCGATGTTGCCGAGCAGGAGCTGGATCATCGCCATCGTGCGGATGTTCTGCGAACCGTGCGAGTGCTGCGTCCAGCCGAGCGCGTAGAGGATCGTCATCACGCGGTCGGACGTGCAGGTGGTGCCGATCATCTCGGCCACCTTGAGGAACTGATCCTTCGGCGTGCCGCAGATCGTCTCCACCATCTCGGGCGTGTAGCGCGAGAAGTGCTTCTTCATCAGCTGGTAGACGCAGCGCGGATGCTCCAGTGTTTCGTCGACCACCGCGTAGCCGTCCTTGTCGAGCTCATAGGCCCAGGTGGTGCGGTCGTAGCTGCGCTTCTCGGCGTTGTAGCCGGAGAACAGACCGTCTTCGAAGTTGAAGTCCTCGCGGATTACGAAGGGCGCGTTGGTGTACGCCTTCACGTAGTCCGCGTGGATCTTGTTGTTGGCGAGCAGGTAGTGGATCACCCCGGCCAAAAAAGCGATGTCGGTACCCACGCGGACCGGCGCGTAGTAGTCGGCAATCGCGGCCGAGCGCGTAAAGCGCGGATCGACCACGACGAGCTTCGCCTTGCGGTATTCCAGCGCCTCCGTGACCCACTTGAAGCCGCAGGGATGCGCCTCGGCGGCGTTGCCGCCCATGATGAGAACGAGATCGGCGTTCTTGATGTCCACCCAATGGTTGGTCATCGCACCGCGCCCAAACGTCGGGGCCAGACTGGCCACCGTCGGGGCGTGTCAGATGCGCGCCTGGGTGTCGAGTGCCACCATCCCCAACGCGCGGGCCGCCTTCACCAAGAGGTAGCCCGACTCGTTGGACGTGGCGCTGGAGACCAGCAGTCCGGTCGTGTTCCAGCGGTTGACGGTGACGCCCTTGTCGTTCTGCTCGATGAAGTTGGCGTCGCGGTCGGCCTTCATGTGCTTGGCGATGCGCGTCAACGCGTCGTCCCAGGAAATGGGCTTCCACTCCTTGGTGCCGGGCTCGCGCACCTCCGGCTGCATGAGGCGATTGGGGCTGTGCACGATGTCCATCAGCCCGGCGCCCTTCGGGCACAGCGTGCCGCGGTTGACCGGGTGGTCGGGGTCGCCCTCGATGTGGATCACGCGGCTCTTGACGTTCTTGGCGCGGTCGCCGAGCGTGTACATGATCACGCCGCAGCTCACCGAGCAATACGGGCAGGTGCTGCGGGTTTCGGTCGTGCGGGCAAGCTTGAAGGCGCGCACTTCGGCCAGCGCCGTACCGGGGGCGACCCCCAGGCCGACGGACGAAGAGGCGCCGATGCCCGCCGCGCTTATCCGGAAGAACTGCCTCCGGGTCATCGGTGCGTTCATGTGCGTTCCCCTAAAGGTGGTGTGTCGATCCAGTCCGCCGGTAGGCTCCGGCGTGTCGGCGATCGCGGACGGCAAACTGTTACGGACACCGTTACCGCGTGCGGCGATAGTAGACCTCGCCCGCAGCACACTCAATCCCGCGGCGCAGCATCCGGCGGCCGCGCCGGCGCCGGCGATGTGTCGAACTGCGACTCGCGATACTCGGTGAAGATCGTGTCCCCGTTGGGCAGTACCGTGAACGAGCGCACCGGCAGCCAGCGCAGCGCCGGGGCGAGCCACAACTGCACCTGCACCTCGCGTTCGCCCGGGGGGATGACTCGATCGAGCTTGAGCGCCTCGAAGCTGCCGCCCGGTGTCTTCAGCGTCTCCCAGCCGAGCACGCGCAAGTCGTAGACGCGCACGTCGCGCGGGCCGGCGACCTTCATCGCAATGGCCGCGCCCGGCGCAAAGGCGCTCGGAAACGCCTCGGCCAACAATGCCAGTTGGGCGAGGAAGCTCAGCCGATCCTGGATGCCTTCGACCAGCGGAAACTCCGCCGCGGTCGAACTGAAGGTGACCTTGCCGGCGTCCCACTGGAAGTTGGCCGCCACCTCGGCGCGGGTGAGCGTCTTTTCCGTGTAGCGCAACGGCGCGATGCCGGAGGCGGGACGCACTTCGCCCTCCGAGGTTTGCCGCAGGAACACCGTGCCCGCGCGGTCGGCCACCTCTGCCGTGGAGCGGTACCGGTCGCCGGTCACTTTCCACTCGATGGTCGTGCTGCCGTCGATGCTGAGCAGGCCGCGCTTGGCCACGGTGTCGCTGACGATGCGACCGTATCCGGGAAAGTCCACCGCCACGGCGCCGAGCGCTTCCAGCCGGGCGGTCGGGCCTTCTGGTCCGTCGGCCGAAGGCGGCGAAGCAGCGGCGGCGGGCGGCGGCGCCTCGGCCGCGGGCGCTTCGGCGGACGCTTCTGCGGCGGGCGCTGCCTC
>JAJTHJ010000119.1 GCA_021298875.1 Burkholderiales bacterium
CAAGCTCGGCGTGCGAGCGCTGGCGAGCTACAACACGAAGATCGCCGAGGCGAAGGCCGCGGGCACGCCGCTCACCAACCCCTTCACACTGATGCCTGAGGCGCCCGAGCCGCTGGAGCCGTTGCCGATCATCGTGGTGGTGATCGACGAACTGGCCGACCTGATGATGGTCACCGGCAAGAAGGTCGAGGAGCAGATCGCGCGCATCGCGCAGAAGGCGCGCGCCGCCGGCATGCACCTGATCCTCGCCACCCAGCGGCCGAGCGTGGACGTGATCACGGGGCTGATCAAGGCCAACATCCCGGCGCGGATTTCGTTTCAGGTCTCCAGCCGCGTGGACTCGCGCACGATCCTCGATCAGATGGGGGCGGAGACGTTGCTGGGCCAGGGCGACATGCTCTACCTGCCTCCCGGCCATGGCCTGCCCACGCGGGTGCACGGCGCCTTTGTCGCCGATGCCGAGGTGCATCGGGTGGTGAGTTTTCTGAAGTCCAAGGGCGGGCCGCGTTATGTGGATGGCGTGCTCGATGCACCGGAGGCGGCCGAGGTCGCCGCGTGTGGCGAGGGTGCTGGCACCGGCGAGGCCGACCCGTTGTACGATCAGGCGGTCGAAGTCGTAGTCAAGAACCGGCGCGCATCGATCTCGCTGGTGCAGCGACACCTGCGCATCGGCTACAACCGCGCCGCGCGGTTGCTGGAGGACATGGAGAAGGCCGGGTTGGTATCGGCGCTGACGAGCAGCGGTAACCGCGAGATTCTGGTGCCGCAGAGGGAGGGGCAGTGAAGGCGCTGCTCGGTGTTCTCGCAGCTTCACTTCGTCGGCTGCTGTCTTCCCTCACCCCAACCCCTCTCCCGGGGGTAGCGGGGCTTAAACCCTCTCCCACCGGGAGAGGGTGGCGCGAAGCGCCGGGTGAGGGAAGACCGCTGGCAAAGGCGTTGCGTTTATTGCTGGTGACGACTGCACTTGCCTTTTCCGCCACCGTCCACGCCGCCGCCCTCGACCAACTCCGCAGCTTTCTGACGCAGACCCAATCCGCCCGCGGCGACTTCACCCAGCGCGTCACCGCGCGGGCCGGCAGTAAACCGCAGGAGTCGAGCGGCGCCTTCGCCTTCCAGCGCCCAGGCAAGTTCCGGTGGGTCTACGCCACGCCCTACGAGCAGACGCTGGTGGCCGACGGCGAGCGCCTATTCATCTACGACAAGGACTTGAACCAGGTCACCGTCAGGAAGCTCACCGGCGCACTGCCCGCGTCACCCGCGTCGATCCTGTTCGGCTCCAACGACTTCGAGCGCGACTTTGCCGTCGAGGAAGGCGGCAGCCGCGACGGCCTGCAATGGATCGTCGCTCGCCCGCGCGCCAAGGACACCGTCTTCGACCGCGTGGAGATCGGCTTTCGCGACGGACTGCCGGCGGCGATGGTGCTGACCGACAGCTTCGGCCAGACCTCGATGCTTGCGTTCGGCAAATTCGAGCGCAACCCTCCGCTCGCCGCCGACGCGTTCAGGTTCGTGCCACCTGCGGGCGCGGACCTGCTGGAGCAGTAACGCGGCGCGATCGGCGGGGCTGCGGCGCTTCAGTGCCCGAGCGCCTCGGCGACGATCTCGGCAATGTCCCTCAACCGGAACGTCTCTTCGGCGCCGATGCTCTTGCGCGCGTCGTCGAGCATCGACAGGCAGAACGGGCAGGCCACGGCCGCGGTGGCCGCACCGCTGGCGGCCAGTTGCTCGGCGCGAATGATGTTCACGCGCTTGCGCACCTTGCCTTCCATCCACATCTGGCCGCCGCCACCGCCGCAGCAGACCGCGTGTTGGCGGCGCTGGGGCAACTCGACAAGGTTGACGCCGGGCACAGCGGCCAGCACCACGCGGGGCGCGTCGAACTCGCCGTTGTGGCGGCCGAGATAGCAGGGGTCGTGGTAGGCGATCTCGCGCTGCGCCTGCAGCGCGAGCTTCAGTCGTCCTTGTTGAATGAGTTGCGCGATGAAGGTCGAGTGGTGCACCACATCAAACGTGCCACCGGCAAATTTCGGGTACTCGTTGCGCAGTGTGTTGAAGCAGTGCGGGCAGGCGGCGACGATCTTGCCGAAGCTGTACTGGCGCAGCGCCGCGATGTTCTCCTCAGTGGCGGTCTGGTACAGGTACTCCTCGCCGAGGCGGCGGCCGACCTCGGCGTGGCAGCGCTCTTCGGTCATGACTGCGAAGCCGACACCCGCCGCCTTGAGGATGTGCACCATGCTGCGCGCGATGTTCTGCGCCCGCTGATCGAACGACGCCGCGCAGCCCACCCAGTACAGCACCTCGACCGGTTTGCCGGGTTCGAGCCGCGGTACGTCCAGATCCCAGGTCCAGTCCCAGCGGTCGGCCGGGTCCAGGCCCCAGGGGTTATGCAGCCGTTGCGTGGCATGCAGCATGCTGCCGGCCGAGTGCGGGAATGCGCCTTGTTCGAGCGCCAAATGGCGACGCAGATCGACGATGGTGTCGATGATGTCGATTCGCGCCGGGCACTCGGCGATGCAGGCGCCGCAGGTGGTGCAGGCCCACAACTCGTCGGCGGTGATGGTGTCGCCATGCAGCGCGCGGCCTTCGATCGTCTTGCCGCCGCCCTCGTGCATGTAGCGGCGCAGCTTGCCGACGATCTCCTTCGGGTTGAGCACCGAGCCGGACAGTTGCGCGCAGCACACGGCCTGGCAACGGCCGCATTCGGTGCAGGCGTCGAAGTCTAACCGCCGCTTCCACGAGAACTGCTCGAAGCGCGAGACGCCGAAGCGCTCCTGTTCCTCGATGTTCTCGATCTTCGGCAGGCTGGCGGAGGAGCCGAGCTTGGCGAAGAAGATGTTCAGCGGTGTGGCCGCCAGATGCGTGAAGTACGTCCACGGCAGCGCGGCGATGAAGACGAACGCCGCCGCCGCGTGCGCCAGCCACAGCGCCAGATGCCAGGCGCGCAGCGCCGGCTCGCTCGCGCCCGCGGCCAACAACCCACGCGCGATTGCCCAGCCGACCGGCGACCACGGCGCCCAAGGCGGTTGCGTGGCGGCCAGACGCAGCGCTTCCAGCGCGTAGCCCGTCAGCACCAGAAATGTCAGCATCGCCAGCGCGTAGGCAAAGCGCGGGTGTCGGGTCAGCCGCGCCGGCCGCTGCACGTAGCGGCGCCACAGCGCGAGCAGCAGGCCCGCGAGCAGCAGCAGGCCGAAGACGTCGAGCGCCAGCTCGAAGCCGAGATAGAAGCCGCCCTCGAGCAGCCGCCAGTCGAACGTAGACGAACACTTCCGCCGCGAACGGAATGTTCCAAAACGTCTCGCGCACGGGCGCGCCGGGGGCAGGCATGGCGCGCA
>JAJTHJ010000099.1 GCA_021298875.1 Burkholderiales bacterium
ATCACCCGCACGTCGGCCTTGATCGGCTGGTGGCCGCCGACGCGGTAGTAAAAGCCGTCGGATAGCACGCGCAGCAGCCGGGTTTGCAGCTCGGCCGGCATGTCGCCGATTTCATCGAGGAACAGCGCGCCGCCTTCGGCCTGCTCGAAGCGTCCCTTACGCAAGGCCTGTGCGCCGGTAAAGGCGCCGCGCTCGTGGCCGAACAATTCGCTTTCGAGCAGGTCGCGCGGGATGGCGGCCATGTTCAGCGCGATAAACGGCCCGCGCGCACGCGCGCTGTGCTTGTGTAGCGCGCGCGCCACCACCTCCTTGCCGGCGCCGGACTCGCCGTTGATCAAGACCGTGACGGTGGACTGCGACAGCCGACCGATGGCGCGGAACACGTCCTGCATCGCCGGCGCCTGGCCGAGGATCTCCGGCACCTCGGGCACCGGCTCGTCGGTCTGCGCCTCGCGCAGGCTCTCGTCGACGGCGCGGCGGATCAGTTCGACGGCTTTGTCGACGTCGAAGGGCTTGGGCAGGTACTCGAAGGCGCCGCCCTGAAAAGCGGAGACCGCGCTCTCCAGATCGGAGAACGCCGTCATCACGATCACCGGCAGCGCCGGATGTTTGCGCTTGACGTTGCGCAGCAGTTCGATGCCGCTGGTGCCGGGCATGCGGATGTCGGACACCAGAACTTGCGGCCGATCGACTTCGAGCGCGGCCAGCACCTCCTGCGCACTGGCGAAGGCCTTGCACGGAATGCTCTCGCGCGCCAGCGCTTTTTCGAGCACCCAGCGGATCGAGCGGTCGTCGTCAACGATCCAGATCGGTTTCATAGTGGCAACAAGATGCGAAAGTCGGTGCGGCCGGGGCGGGATTCGAAGTCAATCGTGCCGTGGTTGCTCTGAACGTAGCTTTGCGCCAGCGACAGCCCGAGCCCGCTGCCGCCGTCGCGACCGCTGACCAGCGGGTAAAACACGCGCTCGCGCAGAGCGTCCGGAATGCCCGGACCGTTGTCGATCACATGCAAGGCCAGTGCCAGCCGGTGCACGCGGCGGGCGATCGTCGCGCGCCGCGCCACCCGCGTGCGCAGTTCGATGCGCGCATCGCCGGCGGCGATGCGCGCCTCCAGTGCCTGCGCGGCGTTACGAGCGACGTTGAGCACCGCCTGGATCAACTGCTCGCGGTCGCCGCGCACATCGGGTGCGGAGGCATCGTAGTCGCGCTCGATCGTCAGTCCCTGCGGAAACTCCGCCAGCAGCACCGCGCGCACGCGCTCGCAGACTTCGTGGATGTTGATCTCCTCGACCACCAGCGGCGCCCGGTGCGGCGCCAGCAGCCGGTCGACCAGCGCTTGCAGGCGGTCGGCCTCGGCGACGATCACCCGCGTGTATTCGCGCAGCGCCTCGATGTCCAGTTCGCGTTCGAGCAACTGCGCCGCCCCGCGGATGCCGCCCAGCGGGTTCTTGACCTCGTGCGCCAGGTTGCGCAGCAGCGTGCGGTTGGCTTCGGACAGATCGAGCGCGCGCTCGTCGCGCTCGACCTTGCGCTGGCTGTCGACTTCGACCAGTTCGAGCACCAGCGGCGTTTCGCGCGAGTACAGCGCCGAGGCGGTGGCCTGCACCGCCAGGGGCTCGTGCAGCGGCCGCCGCAGCGTCAGCCACTGCCGGCGCAGGCCGAGCGCGTCGGACTGCGCGTCCTGCAGCAGTTGCAAGAGCGCGCCGTCGTCGGCAAACAGGCGTTCGACCGGCTGCCCCATCAGATGCTTGCGCGAGGCCTCGAACAACTGCTCGGCCGCCTGGTTGGCAAAAACCACGGCGCCGCGCCAGTCGATTACCAGCACGGCGGTCGCCAGCAGATCGAGCCCGGCCACGCGCTCGGGGTCGAACACGGCGGCGATAGCGGCGGCGTTCACCGCCCGCCTCCACGACCGGACGCTACGGCCGCGCGAGTTCGCGTTCGAGCGAGCGGACGTTGGCCTCGGCGCGCTGGATGTCCTCGCGCAGCCGCTCGACACGCTCGAGGTAGCGCGCATAGTTGCGCTCGTCGCCCCGCCGCTCCGGCTCGCCGTTGTTGTATTCGGCGCGCAGACTGTCGAGCTTGGTCCGCTCGGTGCGCAACTCGTCTTCCAGAATCTTGCGCCGGTCTTCGTCGCGCGCCTTTTGCGCGCCGCCGTCGACCCGCGGAAAGTTGGTCGGCGGCGGGGTCGCCGCGCGCGGCGCCGCCTTGGTCGCCGGTACCGTCACGATCGGCGGCACGTCGAGCTTCTTGCAGCCCTTGGTCTCGCCGGTGTTCTGGTAGGTCTTGTTGCCCTTGTCGTCGACGCAGACGAAGATCTGCGCCTGCGCCGCCGGCAGGCTCAGCACCAGCAGCACACCAACCGCATGAATCGCCATTGCACTTCGCTTCATGGGCCGGAGTGTAGGCGAGCGCAAGCACCGGGGCGACGGGGACGGGGCGGGTGCTGCGCATCGCTACCGAAAAAAAGGGGCGGATCGCCCGCCCCTTTCGTGCTCCGTACGGCGGTTCGCCCTACAGGCTGTAGTACATGTCGAACTCGACCGGGTGCGTGGTCATGCGGAAGCGCGTGACCTCCTCCATCTTGAGCGCGATGTAGGCGTCGATCATGTCGTTACTGAACACGCCGCCGCGGGTGAGGAACTCGCGGTCTTTGTCCAGATTCTCCAGCGCCTCGTCGAGCGACGCGCAGGGATGCGGGATCTTGGCCGCCTCTTCCGGCTCGAGGTCGTACAGGTTCTTGTCCATCGGCTCGCCCGGATGGATCTTGTTCTGCACGCCGTCCAGACCGGCCATCAACATCGCCGCAAAGGCCAGATACGGATTGGCGGTCGGGTCCGGGAAACGCACCTCGACGCGGCGGCCCTTGGGGTTGGACACGTAGGGAATGCGGCAGGAGGCCGAACGGTTGCGCGCCGAGTACGCCAGGTTGATCGGCGCCTCGAAGCCTGGCACCAGCCGCTTGTAGCTGTTGGTGCCCGGGTTGGTGAAGGCGTTCAGCGCCTTGGCGTGCTCGATGATGCCGCCGATGTAGTACAGCGCGAAGTCCGACAGGCCCGCGTAGCCGTTACCGGCAAAAAGATTGGCGCCGTCTTTCCACACCGACTGGTGCACGTGCATGCCGGAGCCGTTGTCGCCAACCACCGGCTTGGGCATGAAGGTCGCCGTCTTGCCGTAGCTGGCAGCGACGTTCCACACCGTGTACTTGAGGATTTGCAGCCAGTCGGCGCGCTTGACCAGCGTGCTGAACTTGGTGCCGATCTCGCACTGGCCGGGCGCCGCCACTTCGTGGTGATGCACTTCCACCTCGACGCCCTGCTGCTCGAGCAGCAAGCACATCTCGGAGCGGATGTCTTGCAGCGAGTCGGTCGGCGGCACCGGGAAATAGCCGCCCTTGACCGGCGGGCGGTGCGCCAGGTTACCGGCCTCGTAGTCGATGCCGGTGGACCACGGCGCTTCCTCGGACTTGATCTTGACGAAGCAGCCGGACATATCGACGTTCCAGGTCACCGAGTCGAAGATGAAGAACTCGGGCTCGGGGCCGAAGTAAGCGGTGTCGCCAAGACCCGTGGACTTCAGGTAAGCCTCGGCGCGCCTGGCGAGCGAGCGCGGGTCGCGGTCGTAGCCCTTGCCGGTCGAAGGCTCGATCACGTCGCAGGACAGGATCAGCGTGTTCTCTTCCCGGAACGGATCCATCCGCGCACTGGCCGCATCCGGCATCAGCAGCATGTCGGAGGCTTCGATGCCCTTCCAGCCGGCGATCGACGAGCCGTCGAACGCATGGCCATGCTCGAACTTGTCGTTGTCGAACATCTTGGCCGGCACGGAGACGTGTTGCTCCTTGCCCTTGGTGTCGGTAAAGCGCAGGTCAACGAACTTGACTTCGTTGTCCGCAATCATCTTCATGACCTCTTTGGGGGTCGCCATGGATGCTTACTCCTCGCTAGGGAAGTGAAAGAAACCGGAACGATTTAGCGCGCTGCGCCAATCTCGCCAATGGATAGCAGGAACCGTGCCTCGCGCGGGCGGACTGGGGGCAACCCGCACCCGCCTTGTGCGCATCGCGGGTTACGGCGGGCCGGTGAAGCACTGCAAAACCAGATCGCAAAGCCGACGACGCACTCACTTCACGCATTATGCGCCGCCGCGGTGCGCGATGCACCTTGATCGGACTTTGGCAGGAAAAGCTCCTGCAAATCGCTCAGAAAACGTCGGCCCAACTCCGTCGGGCGCACCGCATCCCGGTCGACCACGAGCAAGCCTTTGGCCTGCGCCTGCGCGAGTCTTGGGTCGATGGCCGAGACCGGTAACCCGGTGCGCTCGGCAAACCAGCGCAGCGGAAAGCCGCCATTGAGCCGCAGCGCGTTGAGCATGAACTCGAAGGGCAAATCGGCACGCGCGACCTCGCGGCTTTCGGCCAGAAACTCGCCGCGCGCAGCGCGCTCAAGATACAGCGCGGGCGTGCGGAAACGAATCTGGCGGACGATCCGCTGCGGAAACGAAAGCTTGCTGTGCGCGCCGGCCCCGATACCCAGGTAGTCGCCGAAGCTCCAGTAGTTGAGGTTGTGGCGGCAGGCGTGCCGCGGCCGCGCGTAGGCGGAGACTTCGTAGTGTTCGTGGCCGGCCTGCGCCATCGTCGCTTCGATGGCTTCGTGCATTGCCGCCGCCTCGTCTTCGTCGGGCAGCTTGGGCGGGTGGCGGGCGAAGTACGTGTTCGGCTCCAGCGTCAACTGGTACAGCGACAGGTGCGGCGGCGCGCAGTCGAGTGCCGTGGCGAGGTCGCGCTGGCAGTCGTCCAGGCTCTGGCCGGGCAGCGCGTACATCAGGTCGAGATTGAAGTTGTCGAAGGCCGCCGCTGCCGCCGCCACCGCTGCGGCCGCCTGCTCGCCGTCGTGGATGCGCCCCAGGCGGCGCAAGGCTGCGGGGTCGAAGGACTGCACACCGATCGACAGCCGGTTGACCCCGGCGGCGCGAAACGCCGCAAACTTGCCGGACTCGTAGGTGCCGGGGTTGGCTTCCAGCGTGATCTCGCAGTCCGGTGTCAGCGGCAGCCGTGCGCGCACATCGGACAGCAACCGCTCCACCGCCGCAATCGACAGCAGGCTCGGCGTGCCGCCGCCGATGAAGATGCTCACGACCGGCCGGCCCCAGACGAGCGGCAGGGCCGACTCCAGGTCGCCGCGCAGGGCGTCGAGATACGCGGCTTCGGGCAGGTCGCCGCCCGCCTCGTGCGAGTTGAAGTCGCAGTACGGGCACTTGCGCACGCACCAGGGCACGTGCACGTACAGCGCCAGCGGCGGCAGCGCGGGCAGCCGCAAGGTGCCGGGGCGCAGCAGATCGCCGATCGACGGCGCCGCGGCGGCGCCGGCCACCGCCGGGATCACCATCCCCACGCCGTGCGCAGGCGGGGCGCAAGCTGCGCCAGCGCCTGCCCGCGATGGCTGATGCGGTTCTTGTGGGCCGGCTCGAGTTCGGCCGCGGTCTGCCCGAGCTCGGGCAGGAGGAACAGCGGGTCGTAGCCGAAGCCGTTGGCGCCCCGCGGGGTCTCGAGCAACACGCCGTCCCAACGCGCCTCGGCGATCACCGGCTCGGGATCGTCGGGCGCGCGCAGCGCCACCAGCACGCAGACGTAGTGGCCGCGTCGGTCGGAACCGCCGCAAAGCCGGCGCAACAGCTCGGCGTTGTTGCGCGCATCGTCGGACGGTTCGCCGCCGAAGCGCGCCGAGCGCACCCCCGGCGCACCGGCAAGGGCCACACAACACAAGCCCGAGTCGTCCGCCAGCGCCGGCAGCCCGCTGGCGGCGGCCGCATGGCGCGCCTTGGCCAGCGCGTTTTCGACAAAGGTCGGATGCGGCTCGGCCGCCGGCGCGATGCCGAGCGCGCCCTGGGCGACCACATCGACCTCGAGCGGCGCCAGCAAGGCGCCGAACTCGCGCAGCTTGCCGGGGTTGTCCGAGGCGAGAACGAGCCGCCGCATCGGCTCAAACCAGGCCGAGCGCCTGCCGCTGCGCGGCGATCAACTGGCCGATGCCCTGCCGCGCCAGCGCCAGCATCGCCTGCATCTGCTCGGCGGAGAACGGCCGGCCCTCGGCGGTGCCCTGGACCTCGACGAAGCCGCCGGCGCCGGTCATCACCACGTTCATGTCGGTGTCGCAGGACGAGTCCTCGGCGTAATCGAGATCGAGCAACGGCACGCCGTCGCGCAGCCCGACCGATACCGCGGCGACGAAGTCGCGGATCGCCGGGGCCGCCGGCGCGCTGCGTGCTGCCAGCCACGACAGTGCGTCGTGCACGGCGACGAAGGCGCCGGTGATCGACGCGGTACGCGTGCCGCCGTCGGCTTGCAGCACGTCGCAGTCGACCTGGATGGTGCGCTCGCCGAGCGCGGCGAGATCGACCACCGCGCGCAGGCTGCGGCCGATCAGCCGCTGGATCTCCAGCGTGCGGCCGCTTTGCTTGCCGCGTGCCGCCTCGCGCTCGCCGCGGGTGTGCGTGGCGCGCGGCAGCATTCCGTACTCGGCCGTCAACCAGCCTTGCCCTTTGCCCTTGAGAAAGCCCGGCACCGACTCCAGCACCGAGGCCGTGCACAGCACGCGGGTGGCGCCAAACTCGACCAGCACCGACCCTTCGGCATGCTGCGTGTAGCCGCGGGTGAGGGCCACCGGGCGCAAGGCGTCGGCAGCGCGGTTGCCGGCCCGCTGCCCGGCCGTTGCCGCGCTCACTTGCCTTCGACCAGCTTGGACGAACGCTGGATGGCGCGCTGAATCTCCGCCACCGCATCGTCGATCTGCGCGTCGGTCAGTTCGGTGTCGGCCACCGCCTCGCCAGCACGAGGCAAGCGCAGCGATGAGGTGACCGCACCGACGGGCACTTGCAAGGTCGATACCGGTGCCGCATCGGGCGGCAGCATGTCGATCGACTCCGCCGCCGCCCAGGTCATCGCCAGCCCGGTGCAGTTGTCGGCTTCGCCCGCGCTCTTGGTCAGTGCGGCGTCCACTAGTTCGGGCACCGCCCGCATCACCGTCTGGCCGACGAAGGCGCCGGCAATGTCGCGGTCGGCCAGCGGTGCCCACAAGCCATCCGAACACAACAGCAGCGCATCGCCGTGGCGCAGCGCAAACGGCCCGCCGACCTCCACCGTGGGCAGCACATGCGCGCCGAGGCAATTGAAGATGCGGTTGCGCTCGGGATGGTTACGCGCGTCTTCCGGCTTGAGCAGGCCAGCGGCGATGAGGCTGTGCACGCGCGAGTGATCGAGCGTACGGCGAACGATGCGGCCATTGCGGATCTGGTACAGGCGCGAGTCGCCGACATGCGCCCAGGTGGCCACGCCGCGCTGCACCAGGCAAACCACCACCGTCGTGCGCGGCACTTCTGGTAGTCCCTCTTCGACGCGCAGGCGGTGCAGGTCGCGGTGCGCTGCCAGAACCGCCTCCCGCAGAAAGCGCGCCGGCTCGGCGATCCCGCGTTCGGCTTCGCGCTGGTAGATCGCGGCGATCGTCTGCAACGCGGCCTGCGCCGCGATCTCGCCGCGCGCATGCCCGCCCATGCCGTCGGCGAGCAGCATCAACAAAGAATCGCGGGTGTACAGGTAGCCCATGCGATCCTGGTTGATGCGACGGCCGCCGGTGCGGCTCTCTTGATAGATCGAAAAGCGCACGTGCCCTCCCTCAGAACCACGTGATGTTGTGACGGCGCATGAAGCCACCCACTCGCTCGCGCCAACTGCGCACGCGCGCGCCGCCGCGCGCGGCGAGCGGCAGCTTCGGCTCATCGGCCACCGTGGTCAATAGCTCTTTCTGGACCGCGAACACGGTCTGCGGCCGCTCGAGCGAGTTCAGGCGCAGGCAGCGCTCGGCGATGCCGATCAACTCGTCCGAGTAGATGCCGCGAAAGGCGCGCAGCGCGGCCGGCATCTTGTCCTCCTTGACGCGCGCATCCGCCTCCTGCGGCGGCAAGCCCGCCATGCAGGCGTAGATGCAGGCCCCGATGCTGTACACATCGGTCCACGGGCCTAGTTCGCCGTCGAAGCGGTACAGCTCCGACGGGGCAAAGCCCGGCGTGTACATCGGGTAGGACTTGCTGATGTCGCGTTGCAAGGTCTGCCGCGCCGCGCCGAAGTCGAGCAGGATCGGTGTGCCGTCCATGCGCAGGTAGATGTTGGCCGGCTTCACGTCCAGGTGCAGCAGCCGGTTGGAGTGCACCTCGCGCAGGCCGTTCATCACCTGGTTGAAGACGCGGCGAATGAAGCGCTCGGACAGCACGTCCTTGCGCTCCTTGCTGCGGCTGCGCACGATGTGCTCTTGCAGCGACCGGCCCGACTCATAGTTCATCACCATGTAGACGGTGTCGTTGGCGCGAAAGAAATTGAGCACGCGCACGATGTTCGGGTGGTTGATCGACGCGAGCGCACGACCTTCTTCGAAAAAACACTTCAGCCCGATGCGGTAGGTGTTCAGATCCTGCGGCGTTACGTAGGGCGACAGCTCGCCCGGCCGCCGCTGCGCCAGCGACGACGGCAGGTACTCCTTGATCGCGTACGACGCGCCCTGCGCGTCGCTCGCCAGATAGACGATCGAGAAGCCGCCACTGGAGATCTTCTTTACAATGCGATAGTCGTCGATTTCGGTGCCTTCGGGCAACGCGGAACTGGTGTGGGACGGCATGTCGGGAGCGGCGATGCGGTCGGTGCGCCAAAAAAGTTTTGCGATTTTAGCGATCCGCCATGCGGCGGCGCGCCTTCGCCCTTCTTACAGAATTCCGATGCCCGCCGCCATCGCCAGCATGACCGGGTTCGGCAGTGGCCGCGCCGGCACTGCGGCCGGCAGCGTGACGGTCGAAGTGCGCTCGGTCAACTCGCGCTTCCTCGACCTCACTCTGCGCTGCACCGACGACCTGCGCCACACCGAAGGGACCGTGCGCGAGCGCATCGCCGCCCGGCTGGCGCGCGGCAAGGTCGAATGCCGGCTCGCCCTGCAACGCGACGCCGGCGCCGCACCGGCACGGCCCAACGCACAGGCGCTGGCGCAGTTGGCCGAGTTGGCCCGCCACGTGCGCGCCGCGCTGCCCGACGCGGCGCCGCTGTCGGTGGTCGAGGCCTTGGCCTGGCCCGGCGTGCTCGACGCCGGCGCGCTCGATGCCGAGGCGCTGACCGCCGGCACCCTGCACGCCCTCGATGAGGCGCTGGCCGCCTTGCAGGCCAGCCGCGAGCGCGAAGGCGAGGCGCTGCGCGCGCTGCTGTTGGCCCGCTGCGCGTCGATCAAGGCCATCGCCGGCGCCTTGCGCGAGCGCGTGCCCGAGTTGCTGGCGCATGTCGAGCGCAAGCTCGCCGAGCGGCTGGAAGCCGCGCTGGCCGGCCCGCTGGCCGCCGGGGGCGCCCTGTCGCGCGAAGACGTGGTCGAGCGCATTCGCCAGGAAGTGACGCTCTACGGGCTGCGCGCCGACGTCGATGAAGAACTGCAACGGCTGACGACGCACGTGGCCGAGGTGCGCCGCGTGCTTGCCGCCGGCGGCGCGGTCGGGCGGCGGCTGGACTTTCTGATGCAGGAATTGAACCGCGAGGCCAACACGCTGGGGTCGAAGGCGAGCGCCATCGACATGACGCAGGCAGCGGTCGAACTGAAGCTGGCGATCGAACAGATGCGCGAGCAAATCCAAAACCTGGAGTAAGGGCGATGCGCGCAAGCAGCGGCAGCCTCATCATGGTGGTGGCCCCGTCGGGGGCCGGCAAGTCCACGCTGGTCAACGCGCTGCTGGCGCGCGATGGAGCGCTGGAGCTGTCGATCTCGCACACGACGCGCGCGCCGCGGCCGAGCGAGAGCAACGGGCGCGAGTACCACTTCGTCGCGCGGGCCGAGTTCGAAGCGCTGCGCGCGCGCGGCGAGTTCCTCGAAAGCGCCGAGGTGCACGGCCACCTGTACGGCACCTCGCGTGCGTGGATCGAGCAGCGCCTGGCGGCCGGGCGCGACCTGCTGCTGGAGATCGACTGGCAGGGCGCACGCCAGATCAAGGCGGTCTTCGCCCAGGCCATCGGCATCTTCATCCTGCCGCCGTCGATCGACGCGCTGGAAGCGCGCCTGAAGCACCGCGGCCAGGACGCGCCGGCGGTGATCGCCAGCCGCCTGCTCGCCGCCGGCGCCGAAATCGCCCATGCGCCGGAGTTCGACTACGTGATCGTCAACGAAGACTTCGAGCTGGCCCTGGCGCAGTTGGCGGCCGTGGTGGCGGCGGCGCGTCTGCGTTACCCGGCGCAGGCGGCGCGGCATCGGGAGTTGTTTGCGCAGTTGGGCCTGGCCGGCTGAGCGGTGGATGGCATCGTCGTGTCC
>JAJTHJ010000205.1 GCA_021298875.1 Burkholderiales bacterium
GAAGGTGTCGTACTCGCTCTCCGCGCGGCGCGGGAAGCCCGAGAGGCCGCCGAACTGCCGCAATGTGGCCATCTGCTCGCGGCGGCCAGTCAGGATCTTGTGCGGGTAGCTCTGGTGGCCGACGTCCCAGATCAGCCGGTCGTGCGGCGTGTCGAACACCGTGTGCAGTGCGATGGCGAGTTCCACAGTGCCGAGGTTGGACGACAGATGCCCGCCGGTGCGCGAGACGGACTCGAGTACAAACTGGCGCAGCTCGTCGGCGAGCTGCTTGAGTTGATCGCGCGTGAGGACGCGCAGGTCGGCGGGGGAGGCGATAGTGGAGAGGAGCGACATCGGGGGGTTAGGCGAAATGTACGGCGGTGGCGCGTGGCGGTACGCTTGGCCTCGACCGCGGCGTTCCTCCCTCACCCCAACCCCTCTCCCGGGGGGAGAGGGGCTTTTAACCCTCTCCCACCGGGAGAGGGTGGCGCCGAAGGCGCCGGGTGAGGGAAGACCGCAGCCATGAGATCGAGGCTTCCGCAACGGCAGCGTCAATGATCCCGCAACACAATGAGATCGGCCAATTCTCGCAAACGCCGGCCGCCCGCGCCCAGAGGGGCGAGCGCAGCGAGCGCCTCGTTGTGCAGCGCCTGCGCGCGGGCGCGGGCCGCGTCCATGCCGAGCAGCGACACATAGGTCGACTTGTTCTGCGCCGCGTCCTTGCCAGCGGTCTTGCCCAGTTGCGCGGAACTGGACTGCACGTCGAGGATGTCGTCAACGATCTGGAAGGCCAAGCCCACAGCCCGCGCATAGTGGTCGAGCGCGGCGAGCAGCGCCGCCGGCGCCTGCGCGGCGAGCGCGCCCATCCGCACCGCGGCGGCCAGTAGCGCGCCGGTCTTCATCCGGTGCATGGTTTCGAGTTCGGGCAGCGCCAACTCGCCACCGACGGCCGCCAAGTCCAGCGCCTGCCCGCCGCACATACCGGCACTGCCGATGGCCACCGCCAGTTCACTGCACAGCGCGGCGCGCACAGCATCCGGCAGTGGCGCCTCGGTCAGCGCGCGGAAGGACTCGGCCTGCAGCGCGTCGCCGGCCAGCATCGCCGTAGCTTCGTCGAAGGCCACGTGCACGGTCGGCTTGCCCCGCCGCAGCACGTCGTCGTCCATGCAGGGCAGATCGTCGTGAATCAGCGAGTAGGCGTGGATGAACTCCACCGCCAGCGCCACGGGCATCGCCGCCGCGCCGTCCGCGCCGGCGGCCTCCGCCGCGGCAAACGCCAGCAACGGGCGCACTCGCTTGCCGCCGTCCAGCACGGCGTAGCGCATCGCGGCGTGCAGCCGCTGGGGTTGAGTTTCGGCAGAGGGCAACTGTGCTGCAGCCGCGGCTTCAAACGCCGCGAGCCGCGCCCGCATCCAATCCGCAAACGCGTGCTGCGCGGCGGCGCCGCTCACTGGCCGGCTCCGCGCAGTTCCGTCGGGTCGAGCGGCTTCAAGGTGTCGCCGTCGAGCTTGCGGATCTCCAGTTCCGCCGCCGCCAGCTTGCCCTGGCAGTACTTGGCCAGTTCGGCGCCCCGCTTGTAGGCGGCGATCGACTCCTCCAGCGGCAACTCACCGGCTTCCATCTTGCGCACCAGCGCTTCGAGCTCGTCCAGCGCCTGCTCAAAAGTCAGGTCGGCAACCGGCTTGGGCGTGGAAGACTTGGCCATGCGGACGATTGTAGGTGAGGCCGCCTTCGATACACTGCCGCGCCATGCAATCGTTGTGGATGCTCGTCGCCGCGCTGCTCTTCGCCATCATGGGCGCCTGCGTCAAGCTGGCCGCCGCGCGCTACAGCGTGCTGGAGATCGTGTTCTACCGCTCGCTGATCGGCTGCATCGGCATCGCCGCCTTCGTCCGGCTGCGGGGCGAATCGCTCGCCACCCGCGTGCCCTGGATGCATCTGCGGCGTGGCGCGGTCGGCACTGTGGCGCTGTCGCTGTGGTTTTTTTCGACGACCGTGTTGCCGCTGGGCACGGCGATGACGCTCAACTACTCATCCTCGCTGTTTCTCGCCGCCTTCCTCGTCGGCGCGGCGCTGGTGGCGCGGCGGCCGGTCAACTGGCCGCTGGCGGCCACCGTGCTGCTGGGTTTCGTCGGCGTGGTGCTGGCGCTGCGGCCGAGCTTTGCGCAGGAGCAGGCGCTGGGCGGTCTGGCCGGGCTGGCCTCGGGCGTGCTGTCGGCCTTCGCTTACTGGCACGTGCGCGAACTCGGCCGGCTGGGCGAGCCGGAGTGGCGCACGGTGTTCTACTTCGCCTTAAGCGGCGTGATCATCGGCCTGCTCGGCACAGTGGTCACGGGCTTTGCCGCGCACGATGCGGTCGGTGTCGTGCTGCTCCTCACCGTCGGCCTCACGGCCACGCTCGCGCAACTGGCGATGACCCGCGCCTACGGCTACGGCCGCGCGCTGCTCACGGCGAGCTTGCAGTATTCGGCGATCGTCTTTGCGTCGATCCTCGGTGCGCTGGTGTTCGGCGACCGGCTGCCGCTGTCGGGCTGGATTGGCATTGCGCTGATCGTCGGCAGCGGCGTGCTCGCCACCGTCTTGTCGGCGCGCGCCAAGGCGGCGGCGCAGGCGCCTCAATCCCTTCAAACCGCGGCGGAACAATGAGCCATACCACCCTCGTCACCGTGGCCGACTTGCGGGCCCATCTGTTCGATCACGACTGGGTCGTCGTCGATTGCCGGCACGACCTGATGAACTTCGCTGCCGGCTGGGAGGCGTTTGGCGCGGGGCACATTCCCGGCGCCACCTTCGCGCACGTGGAAGAAGACCTGTCCGGCGCCAAGACGGGCACCAACGGCCGCCACCCGCTGCCGAAGCGCGATGCGCTGGAAGCGATCTTCCGCGAGTGGGGCGTGCGCAACGGTTCGCAGATCGTTGCCTACGACGCGCAGGGCGGTCAGTTCGCCGCGCGGCTGTGGTGGCTGGCGCGCTGGCTGGGGCACGAGCGCGTGGCCGTGCTCGACGGTGGCTGGCCGGCGTGGCTGGCGGCGACCCAGTGGTCGAGCGTGGAGGAGCCGGATCGGCCGATCGGCGACTTTGTTGCAGGCGACTCGCTGGTGGCGGTGGCCGACGCCGCTCAGGTGCTGGCGAGCCTCGGTCGCGCGGAGGCGCCATTGCTCGATGCCCGCGCCGCCGAGCGCTACCGCGGCGAGCAGGAGCCGATCGATCCGGTCGCCGGCCACATCCCCGGCGCGGCCAACCGCTTCTGGCAGAGCAATCTCGCCGACGGTAAGTTCAAACCGGTCGGGCAACTGCACGCCGAGTTCGAGACGCTGCTTGCCGGTCGCGCCCCCGCGCAACTGACGCACTACTGCGGCTCGGGCGTGAGCGCCGCGCACAACGCGCTGGCGATGGAGATTGCCGGGCTGCCGGGGTCGAAGCTCTATGCCGGCTCGTGGAGCGAGTGGATCGTTGACAAGGGCCGACCGGTCGCGCTCGGCGCAAACCCGTAGCGCGGATGAAGCAAAGCGGAATCCGGGAACGATGGTTCACTACCGTCGCAGCATCCAACCCGGAGGCACGTTCTTCTTCACGGTTGCTCTGCTCGATCGCAATGCCGACCTGCTGACACGCAGGATCGACGCTCTGCGGCGAGCCTTCGCCACTGCACGCTCCGATCGCCCCTTCGAGATCGTCGCCGCGGTCGTGCTGCCCGAGCATCTGCACACGGTGTGGTAACTGCCCGTGCGCGACGGCGACTATGCGGCGCGCTGGCGGTCGATCAAGTCGCGCTTCGTCCGGGCGTTGGCTACGACCAAGGGCGAAGTCGAGTTCAATCGGCGTGGCGAAGCCGATGTGTGGCAGCGACGTTACTGGGAGCACGCGATTCGCGACGACTCCGACCTGCACCGGCACGTGGACTACATCCACTTCAACCCAGTGAAGCACGGCCTCACGCAGCGCGTGCGCGACTGGCCCTACTCATCGTTTCACCGGTACGTGCGGCGCGGGCTGCTGCCGATCGACTGGGCTGGGGAGGTGGAAGCAGCAACTCCGGCACTGTTCGGCGAACCGCGTGAAGATCGGTAGACCGCCCCGGATTCCGCTTCGCTTCATCCGGGCTACGAATCCCCTGGACCGGATGAAGAAGCGAAGCGACAGAGGGCGAGGATACGAATTCTGTAGCCCGGATGGAGCAGCGAAGCGACGGAATCCGGGGCCGGTGCGACTGCCGGGCTCAATGCCCGTGCAAAAACTCGGTCATCGCCACCGCCAGCGCCACGCCGAGCAGCACCAACCCCACCTCCGGCAGCGTGCGCCGCAGTGAGGTGCGGCGCATCATCTCCGGCAACAAATCCGACAGCGCGATGTAGATGAAGCTCGCCGCCGCCAGCGCCAGCGCATAGGGCAGCGCGCCTTGCACGTGGTCGAGCAGGAAGTAGCCGACCACCCCGCCCAGCACTGCGCTGGCGCCCGACAACAGGTTGAAGGCAAACGCCCGCCGCTTGCTGTAGCCGGCGTTGAGCAGGATCATGAAGTCGCCGACCTCGTGCGGGATCTCGTGCGCGATCACCGCGAGCGTGGCGGCGATGCCCAGGTGCACGTCGGTCAGGAAGGCGGCGGCGATCACCACGCCGTCGGCAAAGTTGTGGAAGGCGTCGCCGACCAGGATCGGCAGGCCGCCGCGGCGCGCCTCGTGTGCGTCGTGGCCGTGGTGATGATGGTGCGCGTCGCCTTCGTGGTGGTGGGTGTGGTGGATCAGCGAGGCCTTCTCCAGGATAAAGAAGCCGAGAATGCCCGCCAGCAACGTCCAGCCAATGGCCGTGGCATCGGCGTCGCTGTGAAACGACTCCGGCAGCAAATGACCGAAGGCCACCGCCAGCAGCAGGCCGGCGGCGATGCAGACCATCTTGTCCACCATGCCCGACAACCAACGAAAGCTCAGCGCCGCGGCGAGCGAAATTCCGACCACGGTGGCCAGCAGGTTGGCGAGGACGATGTAGCCGAGGGTTTGCATGGGTGGCACCACGGAAAAGAAAAGGGGGCGCGGTCGCCCGCACCCCCAGCCATTCATGCAATAGTCTAGCGAGGCTGTCAAGCCCCGCAGCGGCGGCCGAAGTCCATCAAAGATTCTTGCCGAACCAGGCCAGCAGCCGCTTCCACGCATCTTCGGCCTGCTCCTTGCGGTAGCTGGGCCGGTAGTCGGCGTGGAAGGCGTGCGGGGTATCGGGGTAGAGGACCAGTTCGCTGCGCATATTGCCGGCGGCCTTCAGTGCCGCCATCATCTTCTCGATGGTGTCGTTGGGGATGCCGGCATCCGCGCCGCCATAGAGCGCCAGGATCGGCTGCTTGATCTGCGCGGCCACGTCCAGCGGATGCTTGGGCGTCATTTCGTTAGCCGTGCCGACCACGCGGCCGTACCAGGCCACACCGGTCTTGACCTTGGGGTTGTGCGCGGCATAAAGCCACGTGATCCGCCCACCCCAGCAGAAGCCGGTGATCGCCAGCCGCGCCGGGTCGCCGCCGTTGGCCGCGGCCCAGGCGGCCGTTGCGTCCAGATCGCTCATCACCTGCGCATCCGGCACCTTGCTGACCAGTTCCTTTTGCAGCGTCGGGATGTCGGTGTACTTGCTGGCATCGCCCTGGCGCGCAAACAACTCCGGCGCGATGCACAGGTAACCGGCCTTGGCCAGTCGCCTGCACACGTCCTTGATGTGCTCGTGCACGCCGAAGATCTCCTGCACCACCAACACGGTGGCGAGGTTGGTCTTGCCCGCCGGCATCGCGCGGTAGGCGGGCATGGTGCCGTCTTTGGTCGGGATCTTCACTTCGCCGGCCACCAGGCCTTGCGTATCGGTGACGATCATCGTCTGCGCCGACACCGGCAGCACGGCCGCGGCAAAACCTGCGCCGAGCGAGGTCTTGATGAAGCCGCGGCGGTTGACTTCCAGCGGCGGCAGCAGGCTGTCGAAGTCCTGTTGCTCGGTACGCGAAAGGGGCTTGCCGTCGTCCATGTGGGTTCTCCTTGTGGTGTTTGGGGGGTGCCGCAGTATAGGTGCCGGGTGTTCCGCTAACCTTGCGCGCTTTCCCGCATTCCGGTGCTGCCATGCCCTTCGATACCAATTCGCTGTCCGTCCGCTTCCGTCGTCTTGCCCCTGCCGTCGATTACTGCTCGCTGCGCGTGGTGGAGGAGGTCGCCGAGATGACTTCTGTGCGACAAAACGTCGCCGAGCCCACCCGCAGCAGTATCGACCGCGGCGCCATGGTCACCGTGCTCGACGGCGACGGCATCGGCTACGCGGCCAGCAGCGATCTGTCCGACGCCGGTCTGAGTGCGGCGATTGCCCGCGCCCGCGACTGGGCGCGCGCCAGCCGCGGCCGCAGCGTCTTTGGCGGGCAGGCGGCGGGCCTGCCGCAGCCGAGTGGGCGCTACGCCTCGCCCACGGTGCGGCCCTTGGCGCTGACCAAAGCGCAGCGGATCGACCTGCTGATGGCCGAGAGCCAGGGCGCCAAGTGCGACGAGCACATCGTCGACTGGGCGGCGTCGCTGTGGACGGTGCAGAGCACGCAACTGCTCGTCACCGCCGATGGCGGTGAGGCGCTGCACCGCTTCGACTTCACGATCCCCGCGCTGCACGCCACCGCACACGCCGACGGCTTGACGCAGACGCGCTCCTGGGGCGGGCGCTACAACGGGTACTGCCAGCAGGGCGGCGCGGAGGTGATCGAGCGCTCCGGCTTCGTCGGCAGCGGGCACCGCACCGCCGAAGACGCGCTGCAACTGCTGGCCGCGCCGAATTGCCCGAGTGGCACGATGGACCTGGTGCTGATGCCCGACCAGATGATGTTGCAGATCCACGAGTCGATCGGCCACCCGCTCGAACTCGATCGCATTTTGGGCGACGAGCGCAATTACGCGGGCACGAGCTTCGTCACGCTCGACATGTTCGGCAGCTACCGCTATGGCTCGGAGCTATTGAACGTCACCTACGACCCGACCGTGGCCGACGAGTTCGCGAGCTTCGCCTGCGACGACGAAGGCACCGCCGCGCGCCGCGAGTACCTGATCCGCGACGGCGTACTGGTACGGCCGCTCGGCGGCACGAGTTCGCTGGCGCGGGCGCGCGGCCAGCGGCACGATCTCGAAGGGGTCGCCACCACCCGCGCCTGCGCGTGGAACCGCCCGCCGATCGACCGTATGTCCAATCTCAACGTCGAACCGGGCGACGCCACGGTCGAGCAGATGATCGCCGCCACCGAACTCGGCGTGCTGATGAAGACCAACTGCTCGTGGTCGATCGACGACTCGCGCAACAAGTTCCAATTCGGCTGCGAGTGGGGGCAGATGATCCGCAACGGCAAGCTCGCCGAGGTGGTGCGCAACCCGAACTACCGCGGCATCAGCGCGACCTTCTGGCGCTCGCTGGCGATGGTCGGCAACGGCGCCACGGTCGAAGTGATGGGCACGCCGTACTGCGGCAAGGGCGAGCCGAATCAGGCGATCCGCGTCGGCCACGCCAGTCCGGCGTGCCGGTTTACCGGGGTCGATGTGTTTGGCGCGGCGAAATAGGGGCGGCGATGCAAGCGCTCTTCCACGCCATCACCGACCACGCCAACGCCCAACTGCGCGGCGCCGAGGTGCTGCTCGCCAACTTTGCCGGCGAGGACACCGACTTCGTGCGCTTCAACCACGCGCGGGTGCGCCAGGCGATGACCATCCGCCAGACGGTGCTCGACCTGACGCTGATCGACGGCCAGCGCCGCGACAATTGCACGCTGACGCTCGCCGGCGACCCGGACCTCGACCGCGCCGCAGTCGGCGATGCGATGGGGCGGATGCGCGAGTCGCTGCCCACGCTGCCGGAAGACCCGTATCTGCTCTACTGCACCGAGCCGCTGCACTCGATCCGCCAGGAGCGAGGCATGTTGCCCTCAGTGGACGAAGCGATCGACGCAGTGACCACGGCAGCCTCCGACGTCGATCTTGTCGGCATCCTCGCCAGCGGGCCGATTTATCGCGGCTTTGCCTCCTCGCTTGGCGCGCGCCACTGGCACGCGGTGGAGAGCTTCCTCTTCGACTGGTCGCTGCACCACGCGGCGGACAAGGCGGTAAAGAGCGCCTGGGGCGGCAGCCGCTGGGACGCGGCGGAGCTTGCCCGCCGGATCGACGCCGCCCGCACGCAACTGGCGATCCTCGCGCGGCCGGCGCGCACCATCGCGCCCGGCGAGTACCGCGCCTTTCTGACCCCGGCGGCGCTGGACGAACTGCTGTGGATGCTCAACTGGGCCGGCGTGTCGGCCAAGGCGCAGCGCACCAAGCAAAGTTGCCTGCAAAAGCTCGCCGACGGCGAGGAGAGCTTGTCCGCGCTCGTCACGCTGACCGAAGACATCGGCCGCGGCGTGGCTCCCGCGTTCGATGCGATGGGCTTTGCGCGCCCGGCGCAGGTCGAGCTGATCCGCGCCGGGCAGCACGCGGGTAGCCTCGTCAACGCGCGCACCGCGGCCGAGTACGGAATTGCCGCCAACGGCGCCGACGAAGACGAGAGCATGCAGTCGATGGCGCTCGCCGGCGGCACGCTGGCCGAGGCCGACGTGCTGGCGCGGCTGGACACCGGGATCTACATCGGCAACCTGCACTACCTGAACTTCTCCGACCGCCCCAACGGCCGCGTCACCGGCATGACGCGCTTTGCCACCTTCTGGGTCGAGCGCGGTGAGATCGTCGCGCCGGTCAACGTCATGCGCTGGGACGACACGCTGTACCGGATGCTCGGCACGCAACTGGAAGCGCTGACCGCCGCGCCCGAGTGGATCGCCAGCAACCTGACCTACGGCCAGCGCTCGGTACAGACCAGCCGGGTGCCGGGGGCCTTGCTGGCGGGGATGGCGTTCACCCTCTAGGCGGCGCGACCTCGACGTAGCGCAGCCGGCCGGCCTCGGTTGCGGATCGTAACAACACCGGCCGCGCCGCGTGCCACAACAGCGGCGGCGCGATCGGCTGCACCGCTTTGTTTGCCTGGGCGCGTGGCAAGTCGCGCAGCAGCGTGACGTGCGCGACAAAGGGCTTGCGGTCGAAGTGGATCGCGAGGGCATCGAGCGTGGCGCGCGCGCGTGCCGCAAGCGCTTCCAGAGCTTCGGACCGCGGCCCGCCCGCCCACAGCACCTGCGCGCGGGCGAAGGCACCGATCCGGTCGAGCGTCCAGTCGAAGGGCAGGCTGTCGATGCCGGCCACCGCCTGCGCTACCGCACGCGCCTGTGGCTCGTCCAGTTCGCCGATGAACGCCAGGGTCAGATGCAGGTTCTCGGTACGCATGGGCCGCGCCTGCGGGAAGCGCGCCTGCTGCTCCGCCGTCAGCGCGGCCAGCCGTGCGCGCGCGGCGGGGTCGGGCCACAGCGCGACGAAGCAACGCATCGCGCGCGACGACTCATTGCGCCGGGTTGGTGAACTCGTCGTGGATCGCTTCGATCGCCGCCACCATCTCGGGCGCCAGCGTCGCGTCGAAGGCGTCGATGTCCTCGCGCAGCTGGTCGAGCGTGGTCGCGCCGATGATCGTGCTGGCGACAAACCAACGCGACGCGCACCAGGCCAGCGCCAGCGTGGCCGGCGTCATGCGATTTGCGCGGGCGAGCGCCGCGTAGCGGCCGGCGGCCTCGATCACGCGCGGACGCATGTAGCGCGGGCTCCAGGTCGGCGGGAAGAGTGTGAGCCGCCCGTGCGCCTGCGGATCGTCGTTGTACTTGCCGGATAGCCGGCCGAACGCAAGCGGGCTGTAGGCCAGCAGCCCGACCTGCTCGCGGAAGCAGGCCTCAGTCAGGCCCTGCTCGAACTCGCGGTTGACCAGGTTGTATGCGTTCTGGATCGACACGATCCGCGGCAACCCATGCTCGCGCGCCAGCCGCGTGAATTCGCACACGCCCCAGGGCGACTCGTTGGACACGCCGACCTCGCGCAGCTTGCCCTCGCGTTGCAGTTGCGCCAGCACGTCGAGTTGTTCGCGGATCGGCAGCGATTCGCGCTCGCGCGTCGGGTCGAAACCGCGCTGGCCGAAGATCGGCGCATTGCGCGCCGGCCAGTGGATTTGGTAGAGATCGACGTAGTCGGTGCGCAGGCGCTTGAGGCTAGCTTCGAGCGCGGCGCGGATGCCGGTGGCAGTGAAGCTGCCGTCGCGGATCCACTCCATCCGCCCCGGCCCGGCGACCTTGGTCGCCAGCACAACCTTGTCGCGCGGCTGGCGCGCGAGCCAGTTGCCGACGATCGTCTCAGTGCGCGAGTAGGTCTGCGCGTTCGGCGGCACCGGGTACATCTCCGCGGTGTCGATGAAGTTAACCCCGCGGGAAAACGCGTAGTCGAGTTGCGCGTGCGCTTCGGCCTCGGAGTTCTGTTGGCCGAAGGTCATCGTTCCGAGGCAAACGGTGCTGACGCGCAGTGCGGAGGTGCCGAGCGGGTTGGCTTTCATCGAGTCTCCATGGTGTTTCTGCGGCGACACAGCGGCTGTCGCCGCGGCTCCTGCATCTGCTGCACGCCGCCGCCGGCCCGTGTCAGCGCGCGCGGGGCCGGGGCCGGGCGCCGGAGCGGCCAGACGATCCGCGCGTTTTGCGCGCTTGCAAAATGGCCCGCCGGCACTCCCCGACCAGCGCCGGACCTTGGTAGATCAGGCCGGTGTAGATCTGCACCAATGTGGCTCCCGCGCGCAGCTTGTCCACGGCGTCCGCGCCGCTCATGATGCCGCCCACGCCGATGATGGGCAGCGCGCCCTTGAGGTGCTGCGCCAGCAGCCCGACCACCTGTGTCGATCGCTCGGCCAGCGGCGCGCCGGACAGTCCACCCTGCTCGTCGGCGTGCGGCAGGCCCGCCACCTGCTCGCGCGCCAGGGTGGTGTTGGTGGCGATCACGGCGTCCATCCCGTGCGCCACCAGCGCATCGGCGATCCGCGGCAGTTCGTCGTCGGGCAGGTCGGGCGCGATCTTCACCGCGATCGGCACCTGCTTCCCGTGCCGGTCCGTGAGCCGGGTCCGCTCTTCGCGCAGGCCGGCGAGCAGGCGATCGAGCTCGCCGCCGCCTTGCAGCGCCCGCAAGTCCTTGGTGTTGGGCGAGGAAATGTTGACCGCTACGTAGGCGAGCCGCGCTGCCGCCAGCGGGTAGACCCGCCGCAGGCAGACCCGGTAGTCGTCGAGCGCCTGCTCAATCGGCGTGGCGGCATTCTTGCCGATATTCAGTCCCAGCGCGCCGCCGCCGGCTGAAAAGGTTTGACTCGAGGCCACGCTGGCGACGAACCGCTCCACGCCGGCGTTGTTGAATCCCATCCGGTTGATGACCGCGCGCGCCGGTGGCAGGCGAAACACCCGCGGCTGGGGGTTGCCCGGCTGCGGGCGCGGCGTGACGGTGCCAGCTTCGATAAAGCCAAAGCCCAGGTCGCCCAGCGCATCGATGTAGTCGCCGTTCTTGTCCAATCCGGCGGCCAGCCCCACTGGATTGGGAAAGGTCAGGCCCATCGCCTGCACCGGGTCGTTGGCGACGTTGGGGCGCAGGATGCGGGTCAGCCCCAGCGCGTGCGCCCGAGCGAGGTTGCCGAAGGCAAGGTCGTGGGCCGTCTCCGGGTTGAACTTGAAGAGCAGCGGGCGGGCGAGGTCGTAAAGCACGGCGGCAATAGGCGTGGTCAGTCGGTGCGGCGGAACACCGGAAACTCTACCGCCGGCGTGTCGATGGTCTCGGCCGCCGCCGGCCGTGGCGCTTCGAGAGGCGTCCACCGCCCTTGCAGCAGCGCCTCCACCGGGCGGAAGTTGGCCTTGTAGGCCATCTTGGGGCTCGCCTCGATCCAGTAGCCCAGGTACAGATACGGCAGCCCGAGCAGCCGGCACTGCGCGATCTGCCACAGCACGTTGTAGGTACCCAGGCAGGCGCCCGGCAAGTCGGGGTCGTAGAAGGTGTAAACGGAGGACAGGCCATCGTTCAACACATCGATGATCGACACCATCCGTAACACGCCCT
The DNA here is from genome assembly GCA_021298875.1 of Burkholderiales bacterium. Taxonomy (GTDB): domain Bacteria; phylum Pseudomonadota; class Gammaproteobacteria; order Burkholderiales; family Burkholderiaceae_F; genus JAJTHJ01. Next base: position 11,951 of record JAJTHJ010000205.1, read on the forward strand.
GCGCGCCGGGGTCGTCCGCGGGGGGCGGGTCGCGAAACTCCACCAGCCGTGTGTTGATCTTGCTTTGCAGCAGGAACTGCGCGTACTGCTCGCGGCTGTCGTGATCCATGCCGCCGCCGGCGTGCCGCAGCGACTGGTAGCGCAGGTAGAGCCGATAGTGCTCGTTGTCGAAGGCGAGCGCGGCCACCCGTGTGACCAGCCCCGCGTGCCGCGCGGCGGCGCGGCGCTGGCTGCGATTGGGGACGAACTCGGCCGCGCGCACCCGCAGCGGCGTGCAGGCGCGGCAACCGTCGCAGTGCGGCCGATAGGTGAAGATGCCGCTGCGGCGAAAGCCCATGCGCACGAGTTCGCTGTACACGTCGGCGTTGATCAGGTGCGCCGGGGTGGCGACCTGCGAGCGCGCCTGCCGTTGCGGCAGATAGCTGCACGGGTAGGGCGCCGTTGCGTAGAACTGCAAGGCGGCGAAGGGCAGTTCTTTGAGATGCGCCACGGTTGAGACTCAGTAGGCGTGCAGCACGGTGGTCAGGTCGCCGGCTTGCCAGCGGCGCCAGTCGATCGGCGCGGCGAGCGCCAGTTGCGCCACCTGCAAGCAGAAATTGCGCCGGGCGATCTCGCGTGCGCCGAGCGACGCCAAGTGCCGCGTGGCTTGTTGGCAGTCTATCAGCGGCACTTCTTCAGTCCGCATGACTTGAACCAATGCCGCGAGCGCGGTTTTGGAGGCGTCGGTGGCGCGGCTGAACATCGACTCGCCAAAGAACATCCGCCCGAGCGACACGCCGTACAGGCCGCCGATCAACTCGTCACCCGCCCAGACTTCGACCGAGTGCGCCAGGCCGCGCCGGTGCAGTTCGGTATAGGCGGCGACCATCGCATCGGTGATCCAGGTGCCGCCGTCCTCGTCGCGCGGGGCCGCGCATGCGCGCATCAAGCGGGTGAAGGCAGTGTCGAGCGTGACGCGCCAGTGGCTGCCGCGCGCCACGGCGCGCAAGCGCTTGCGCAGCGAGCGGCTGATCTTGAACTCGACGGGCACCAGCACCATCCGCGGGTCCGGGCTCCACCACAGCACGGGCTGGTCGTCCGAGTACCAAGGGAAGATACCGCGCGAGTAGGCCTGCACCAGCA
>JAJTHJ010000290.1 GCA_021298875.1 Burkholderiales bacterium
AGCCGCCGGTGCTGCACTTCGAGTACGAGACGGTGCTGGATGCGCGCCGCTTCGAGCGGCCGGTCAACTACGCGCTGCTGCGCATCGCGCCGCCCGCGGGCGTGAAGGTCGATCCCGCCAAGCGCCCCTACGTGATCATCGATCCGCGCGCCGGCCACGGGCCGGGCATCGGCGGCTTCAAGGACGACTCGCAGGTGGGCGTGGCGCTGCGGGCCGGGCATCCGGTCTACTTCGTGGTGTTCTTTCCCGAGCCCGAGCCCGGCCAGCGGCTGACCGACGTGACCGCCGCCGAGCAGCTCTTCCTGCGCAAGGTGCGCGAGCTGCACCCCAAGGCAGAGAAGCCGGCGCTGGTGGGCAACTGCCAGGGCGGCTGGGCGGCGATGATGCTGGCCGCCTCCGACCCCGAGGCCACCGGCCCGATCGTGATCAACGGCGCGCCGATGAGCTACTGGGGCGGCGCCTGGAGCGGTGGCGATAGCGAAAACCCGATGCGCTACGCCGGGGGCATGTTGGGCGGAAGCTGGCTGTCGTCGCTGGCTGCCGATCTGGGCAACGGCAAGTTCGACGGCGCGTACCTGGTGCAGAACTTCGAGAACCTGAACCCGGCCAACACCTACCTGGACAAGTACTACCACCTGTACGCCAATGCCGACACCGAGCCGCCACGTTTCTTGGAGTTCGAGCGCTGGTGGGGCGGCTTCTTCCTGCTCAACAAGGAAGAAATCGAGTGGATCGTGCGCAACCTCTTTGTCGGCAACAAACTGTGGCAGGGCGGTGCCAAGTCCGCCGCCGGCGAGGTCTTCGACCTGCGTCGCATCCGCCAGCCGATCGTGCTCTTTGCGTCGATGGGCGACAACATCACGCCGCCGCAGCAGGCCTTTAACTGGGTGGCCGACATCTACGGCTCGACCGAAGAGATCAAGGCGCGCGGCCAGACCATCGTCGGGCTGCTGCACGAGAACATCGGGCATCTGGGCATTTTCGTCTCGGGCAAGGTGGCGCTGAAGGAGCACCGCGAGATCGTCTCGGTGCTGGAGTCGATCGAGGCGTTGCCGCCCGGCCTGTACGCGATGAAGATCGCCGAGCAGCGCGGCGCCGGCGGCAAGGTCGAGTACGAGGTGAGCTTCGAGGAGCGGCGGCTGGAAGACGTGGCCAAGCGGCTGAACCGCTTTGAGCGGCGCGACGAGAAGCCCTTCGAGGCGGTGGCGCAGTTGTCGGAATTCAACCAGCGCGCCTATGAGCTCTTTGCGCAGCCGCTGGTGCAGGCGAGCAGCAACGAGGCCGTGGCCGAGGCCAGCCGTAAATTGCATCCGCTGCGGGTGGAGCGCTGGTCGGTGTCGGACATCAACCCCTGGCTGTGGTGGCTGGAGCCGGCCGCGCGAATGGTCAAGGAGCAGCGCGCCGCGGTGGACGGCAAGGCGCCGCTGCGGCAGGCCGAGAAGATGAACGTGCAAATGGCGAGCGCCGCGCTCGACCTGTACCGCGACCTGCGCGACGCCGCCAGCGAGGCGGCGTTCTTCCAGACCTACGGCAACCTGTTCGGCCTGTATCTCGCCGACCATGCGGCCGAGGACGAGCAGCGCGCGGCCACCGCGCATAGCGGCGAGGTCTACGTGCAGCAGGCGCTGGCCGCCATCGACCGCGGCGGCTACGCCGAGGCGGTGGCCCGCGCCGCGGCGCTGCTGGCGCACAACGGCGCGCCGATCGACCTGGAGGCGATTGAGCTGAAGCGCGAGCTGATCGAGGACTACCGTGCGCTGATGCCTGCTGTGAGCTTCGAGGAGGCGCGGCGTCTGCGCGGCGAGCAGGACCTGATCGTCCGCTACGCGCCCGAGCAGGCGCTGCAAACGCTGCCCAAGCTGCTGGCGCAGCCGGCCGACCGGGCGCGCTTTGCCAAGCTCTTCGAGACGCTTCTGACCGACCCGCGCGTACACCGCAGCGACTTTGCACCCGGGCAGATCACCATGGCCAAACGCATCTGGGCGCAGCTGGATTTGCCGGTGCGCGCGGCGGCGGTGCCGGCCAAGCGGAAGAGCGTGGTGCGCAAGCGAGGCAAGCGGACGGCCGCGCGCCGCTGACGCAATCTGCTTCGAGCGCGGCGGTCTTCCCTCACCCGGCCGCTGCGCGGCCACCCTCTCCCGGTGGGAGAGGGTTGAGAAAAGCCCCTCTCCCCGCGGGAGAGGGGTTGGGGTGAGGGAAGACCGCCGCATCGAGCGCACACAAAAGCAACTCTCTGCCCATGGCCACCATCACCAACATCCCCTTCGACGAAATCGAAATCGGCAAGCCGCTCAAGGTCGCCCGCACGCTGTCGGCCACCGACATCGAGGCGCTCGCCTTTGCCTCCGGCGACATCGACGCCTTTGCCGGCGAGGCCGACAACACCGACGTGGCGCTCGCTTCCACCGAGGGAGTCGCTGCCGAGACCTTCATCGCCCACCTGATCAACCGCCGTCTGCCGGGGCCGGGCTCCAGCATCGTCGAGCAGCAGTTCGCCTTCCACAACCACTTGACGGTCGGCGACCAGATCGCGGCGACCATCGTGCCGGTGGAGAAGCACGCCGCCGACCATCAGGTGTTGTTCGACTGCCTGGTGACCAACCAGCGCGGCGAGGCGGTCCTGACCGGCCGCGCGCGGGTGATCGCGCCGTCCGAGCGCATCTCGCACGGCGACCTGTCGATGACCGAGGTGATCTTCCGCCGCACCGACGAATTCGCCCGGCTGCTCAAGCGCTGCGCGGACGTGCCGCCGGTGAAGACCGCCGTCGTCCACGCCTGCGATGCCGATTCGCTGGCCGGGCCGATCGAGGCGGCGCGGCGCGGGCTGATCGTGCCGGTGCTGGTCGGGCCGGCGGCCAAGATCGCGGCGGTCGCGCGGGCGGAGAAGATCGATCTGGCCGGTGCCGCCATCGTCGATGTGGAGCACAGCCATGCCGCGGCGATGCGCGCGGTAGCGATGGCGCGCGCCGGCGAGGTCGAGGCGCTGATGAAGGGCAGCCTTCACACCGACGAGCTGATGAGCGCGGTGGTCGCGCGCGAGACGGGCCTGCGCACCGCGCGGCGCGTGAGCCACGTGTTCATCATGGACGTGCCGAGTTATCCGCGTCTGCTGCTGGTGACCGACGCCGCGATCAACATCGCGCCCGATGCGCGCACCAAGGCGGATATCGCGCAAAACGCGATCGACCTGGCGCTGGTGCTCGGCATCGAGCAGCCGAAGATCGCCGTGCTGGCCGCGGTGGAAACCGTCAACCCCGACATGCAGGCCACGGTCGATGCCGCGATGCTGTGCAAGATGGCCGACCGTGGGCAGATCGTGGGCGGCCTGATCGACGGCCCGCTCGCCTTCGACAATGCGGTGAGCGAGCACGCGGCGCGTACCAAGAAGATCGTCTCGCCGGTGGCGGGCCGTGCGGACATCCTGCTGGTGCCGGACCTGGAAGCCGGCAACATGGTCGCCAAGCAGTTGCAGTATCTGGCGGGCGCGGACAGCGCCGGCATCGTGTTGGGCGCCCGCGTACCCATCGTGCTCACCAGCCGCGCCGACAGCGTGCGCACGCGGCTGGCGTCCACCGCGGTGTTGAAGCTGGTGGCGGCGGCGCGGCGAGGGGCGGCGAAGGTCGTTGCCGGATAGACGCGTCGATGTGCTGCCAGCGTTCTTCCCTCACCCCAACCCCTCTCCCGGGGGTAGAGGGGCTTTCAACCCTCCCCCTCCGGGGGAGGGTGGCCGCGCAGTGGCCGGGTGAGGGAAGACCCTTCGCAAACGGTAAGCATCGGAGCACCTCGTTGCCGTTTGTCCTGGAGTGACCACCATGCCCACCGCCCTGGCCGTCCTCAATGCCGGCTCCTCGAGCCTGAAGTTCTCCCTCTACGTCGAGCGCAACGGCGCGCTCGATCTCGAAGTCCGCGGCCAGGTGGAGGGCCTCTACACCGCGCCGCGCTTTGTCGCCAAATCCGCCGACGGCACGCTGCTCGGCGAAGAAGCCTGGCCGGAAGGCACACAACTCGGCCACGCCGGCGCGCTCGACCATCTGTTTGCGCACCTGCGCGCCGAGCACGCGGACATCACCATCGCCGGCGTCGGCCACCGCGTCGTGCACGGCGGGCTCGACTACACGCAACCGGTGCGCGTGGACGCCGGTGTGCTGACGACGCTGGAGAAGTACATCCCGCTCGCACCGCTACACCAGCCGCACAACCTGTCGCCGATCAAGCTGATCGCGGAGCGCACGCCGCAACTGCCGCAGGTGGCTTGCTTCGACACCTCGTTTCACCGCAGCAACCCCGAAGTCGCGCAGATGTTCGGCCTGCCCTATGCGATGTACCAGGAAGGCGTGCGCCGCTACGGCTTCCACGGCCTGTCCTACGAGTACATAGCCTCGGTGCTGCCGCAGGTCGATGCGCGGGCCGCGGCAGGGCGCACCGTCGTGCTGCACCTGGGCAACGGCGCCAGCATGTGCGCGTTGCAAGGCGGTCGCAGCGTGGCGAGTTCGATGGGCTTTACCGCCGTCGACGGTCTGATGATGGGCACGCGCAGCGGCAGCCTCGACCCCGGCGTGGTGCTGTACCTGATGGATCAGCGCGGCATGGACGTGCGCGCCATCGAAAAGCTGCTGTACAACGGCTCGGGGCTGCTCGGCGTGTCGGGCATCGCGAGCGACATGCGCACGCTGCTGGCGAGCGACGCACCGCGCGCCAAGCTGGCGCTCGATCTCTACTGCTATCGCATCCGGCGCGAGCTGGGCGCGATGGCCGCGGTGCTGGGCGGCGTGGATGCGCTGGTGTTCACCGCCGGCATCGGCGAAAACGCCGCGCCGATCCGCGCGCGGGTGTGCGCGGACGCGGCCTGGCTCGGCGTGGAACTGGACGCCGCCACCAACGAAGCACACGGCCCGCGCATCAGCACCGCAGACAGCCGCGTCTCCGCGTGGGTGGTGCCGACCAACGAAGAACTGATGATCGCGCGGCATACGCGGCGCGTGCTTGCGCAGTGAGAAAGGATTCGCGATGACCCTCGCCAACCGTCCCCCGCCGCTGGCCGGCAAGAAAGCCCTGATCGTCGGTGTCGCCAACGAACACTCGATCGCCTGGGGCTGCGCCAAGGCCATGCACGAGCTCGGCGCCGAGATCGCGCTTACGTATCTGAACGACAAGGCGCTCAAGTGGGTCGAGCCGCTGGCGCGCGCAGTCGAAGCACCGATCCTGGCGCCACTCGACGTCGAGCAGCCGGGGCAGGAAGAGGCGCTCTTCGAGCGTATTGCGCGCGACTGGGGGCGGCTCGACATCGCCGTGCACTCGATCGCCTGGGCGCCGAAAGACGATCTGCAAGGCGGGCTGCTCAATTGTTCGGCGGCGGGCTTTGCGCGCTCGATGGACGTGTCCTGCCATTCGTTCGTGCGGATGGCGCGGCTCGCCGCGCCCTTGATGACCGACGGCGGCACGCTCTTCGCGATGAGTTACTACGGCGCCGAGAAAGTGGTGAACAACTACAACGTGATGGGCCCGGTCAAGGCTGCGCTGGAGGCGTGCTGCCGTTACCTCGCCTTCGAACTCGGCCCGAAGAAAATCCGCGTGCATGCGATCTCGCCGGGGCCGCTCAAGACGCGCGCCGCGTCGGGCCTGAAGGACTTCGACCTGCTGCTCACCGAGGCCGCGCAGAAGGCGCCGGTCGGCGAGCTGGTGGACATCATGGACGTGGGCTTTGCCTGCGCGTATCTGGCCACGCAATACGCGCGGCGCATCACCGGCGGGACGATCCACGTGGACGGCGGAGTGAATATCATCGCCTGAGTTCACTCTCGGGCGATGCCATGCCGCTTTCCCCCCTCGCCGGCCAGCCGGCGCCCACTGCGCTGCTGATCGACCCCGCGGCGCTCGATCGCGCCTACTACGAGCGGCGGCCCAACATGGACGACCCCGCGCAGCGGGTCGCCTTTGGCACCAGCGGGCATCGCGGCTCGGCGCTGGCCGGTTCGTTCACCGACGCGCACATCGCCGCGATCACGCAGGCGATCTGCGAGTACCGCGCGGCGCGCGGTATCGACGGCCCGCTCTTCATGGGCGCGGACACGCACACGCTGTCCGCGCCGGCGCAACGCACCGCGCTCGAAGTGCTGGCCGCCAACGGGGTGACGACGTTCATTCAGGACAACGACGGCTTCACGCCGACGCCGGTCGTGTCGCGCGCGATCCTGGTCTCCAACCGCGGGAAGACCACGGGGCTGGCCGACGGGATACTCATCACGCCCTCGCACAACCCGCCGGAAGACGGCGGCTTCAAGTACAACCCGCCCAACGGCGGGCCGGCCGATACCGACGTGACCCGCGCGATTCAAGACCGCGCCAACGAACTGCTGCGCGCGGGCAACGCCGGCGTGCGTCGCATCGCTTACGAGTCCGCGCGCCGCGCCGCCACCACGCACACGCAGGACTACATCGGCCCCTATGTGGACGACCTGCGCAACGTGCTGGACGTGGACGCGATCCGCGGCGCGGGCCTGAAGCTCGCGGTCGATCCGCTCGGCGGCGCAGCGGTGCATTACTGGGAGCGCATCAACGCCGCCTACGGGCTGGATATCGCGGTGGTCAACCCGCGCGTGGATCCGACCTTCGCGTTCATGCGCGTCGATCACGACGGCAAGATCAGGATGGACTGCTCCAGCCCCTACGCGATGGCCGGGCTGGTGGCGCTGAAAGACGACTACCAGGTCGCTTTCGGCAACGACCCGGACGCCGACCGGTACGGCATCGTCGTGCCCTCGGCCGGGCTGATGAACCCGAACCACTTTCTGGCGGTGGCAATCGACTACCTGGTGCAGCACCGGCCCGGCTGGTCGGCGCAGGCCGCCATCGGCAAGACGCTTGTCTCCAGCAGCATGATCGACCGCGTGGTCGCCGCGCGCGGGCGGCGGTTGCTCGAAGTGCCGGTCGGCTTCAAGTGGTTCGCACCCGGCCTCTTCGACGGCAGCGTCTGCTTCGGCGGCGAAGAAAGCGCCGGCGCGAGCTTCCTGCGGCGCGACGGCACCGTATGGACCACCGACAAGGACGGCCCGCTGCTCGCGCTGCTGGCCGCGGAAATCACCGCCGTCACCGGCCGCGACCCCGGCGAGCATTACCGCGCACTGGAAGCGCGCTTCGGCGCGCCGCGCTACACGCGCATCGACGCCGCCGCCACGCCGGAGGAGAAGGCACGTTTGGGCAAGCTGTCGCCCGCAGCCGTCACCGCCAGCGAGCTGGCCGGCGAGCCGATCGCCGACAAGCTGACCGCCGCACCGGGCAATGGTGCGGCCATCGGCGGGCTGAAAGTCGTCGCCGCCAACGGCTGGTTTGCCGCGCGGCCGTCGGGCACAGAGAACCTGTACAAGATCTACGCGGAGAGCTTCCGCGACGGGGCGCACCTGCAAGCGATCGTCGAAGAAGCGCGACAGATCGTTACCAAGGCGCTGGCGGCTGGGGGATGATGCGGTCGCGTCGTCGTGCTTGCGTCTTGGTCGGGAACCGTACCGAGTTGTTGCGTTCGCGCCCCCACCCCAGCCCTCCCCCGCTTCGCAGGGGAGGGAGTCATTCCCTCCCCCGCCCGCGGGGGAGGGCTAGGGTGGGGGCGTGGATCCCGGGCCGAAGTACAAATGCAATGGCTTGCGCCGATCTCGCCCGCCGATCATGAATATCCTCGTCATCGACATCGGCGGCACCGGCGTGAAGCTGCTCGTCACGGGCGCCACCGAGCGCCGCCGCTTCCCGTCCGGACCAACGATGACGCCGGCGCAGATGGTCGCCGGCGTCAAGCGCACGGCGCGCGGTTGGCAGTACGACGCAGTCTCCATCGGTTACCCCGGCCCGGTGGCGCACGACCACCCGGTCGGCGAGCCGCCCAACCTCGGCCGCGGTTGGGTCGGCTTCGACTTCGCGCGCGCCTTTGGCAAGCCGGTGCGCATCCTCAACGACGCGGCGATGCAGGCGCTCGGCAGCTACCGCGGCGGCAAGATGCTGTTCCTGGGACTCGGCACCGGGATGGGCAGCACGCTGATCGTCGACGGCACGCTGGTGCCGATGGAGCTCGGCCACCTGCCGTACCGGCGCTCCACCTTCGAGACGCACGTCGGCGACGCGGCGCTCGAGCGCTACGGCAAGCGCAAGTGGCGCGCGCGCCTGGACGACGTGATCGCCCGCCTGACCGCTGCCTTCCTGCCCGACGAAGTGGTGCTCGGCGGCGGCAACGTGCGCCTGCTCAAGACACTGCCGCCGCGTTGCCGCGCTGGCGATAACGACAACGCCTTTGCCGGCGGCTTCCGCCTGTGGGCGCCCGCCCGCAAGCCGCGCGGGCGCAAGTAATCGCCGTGGCGATTTATCGCGTCATCGAACCGCGCCTGGGCCAGCTGCGGCTGGCCGACTGGCGGCGGCGCGGCCGGCGCGTGCTCGGCTTGCTGTTGCTGGTCGTTCTGTTGTGCGCGGTCGGCTTGGCGCTGCTCGACAACAGCAGCGATGCGCCGGAACTGAAGCTGCTGCAAGGGCTGTGGAACGCGCTGAACCTGGTGACCACGCTCGGCGACTTTTCGCCCTTCGACCGCTACCAAAAATTGTTCGTGATGGTCGTGATGATCGGCGTGGCGGTGATCGGCGCCTACGCGGTGGCGCAAATGACGGGGCTGTTGTCCGACCCCGCGGTGGTGGCGTATCGGGAGAATCGCAGAATGGAAAAAGCTTTGGACCGACTGCACGGCCACACGGTGGTGATCGGCTACGTCGGCGTCGGCCGCGTGCTGGCCGAACGCCTGCGCCAGGCCGGCCAGCCGGTGGTGGTGATCGACCGCAACGAAGACGCCGCCGCGCTCGCCGCGGAGCACGGCCTGCTGGTGGTCAAGGGCGACGCGGGCATCGACGAGGGCACGCTGCTGCGCGCCGGCACCGACCGCGCGGCCGCGCTGATCGTCGCCACCAGAGACATGGATCGCAATGTGGCGATCACGCTGATGGCGCATAGCGGCAACCCCGCGTTGCGCGTGATCGCCTTCGCGGAAGATGCACGCCGCG
>JAJTHJ010000068.1 GCA_021298875.1 Burkholderiales bacterium
CAATGACCAGTGTCGCCGGCGTCTTTGCCGCCGGCGATGTGCAGGACCACGTCTACCGCCAGGCCGTCACCTCCGCCGGCACCGGCTGCATGGCCGCGCTCGATGCGCAGCGCTGGCTGGAAGCGCAGGAAGAAGCGCCCGCCGCCGCGACCGAAAAGCTCGCGGCTTGAAGCTCTTCTCCGCTCGCCCGCATCTGTCTTTCTCCCTTCGTCCGCATCAGCGGGGCGGAAGCGGGGTTTTGCGAAGCGCACGCTTCGCGCCGCTGGAGCGACGCGCGCCTGCCGGCGCGCGGCCACGGGGCTTGGGTGAGGGCAACGAGCCTTGCTCCCTGGGAAAGCCCCGTGATCGCGGAGCGCATTGAAGCCCCTCCCCCTCCGGGGGAAGGGTTGGGGTGAGGGAAGACCCCAGCCACGTAGTCTGCATACAGAAGCTCGGACAAGCCGCCCCGCAGTATTGCCAAATGCCCACCCGCCACAAATCCCTCACCGACCTCGCCACCCTGCGCGCCGAACTCGCGCAGCGCGCCGCCGAGCACGAGCGTCAGGCCCGCGCCGACGTCGAGCGCTTGCGCCGCGTCGAGCGCGCAGCGGGCGAGTTCGCGGCGGCGATGACCGGCGTCACCCCCCTCGCTCCGCACGGCCGCCACCACGCGCGACCCAAACAGCCACCGCCGCACGCCCGCCAGCGCCAGCACGACGACGCGCGGGTGCTCGACGCCTCGCTGTCCGACGAGATCGACCTCGATTCCCTCCTCGACACCGACGACTCCCTGTCGTGGCGGCGCCCCAGCGTCGGCCCCGACGTGCTGCGGCGGCTCCGGCGCGGTATGTGGACGATCCAGAGCCAGATCGACCTGCACGGCTGCCGGGTGGACGAAGCCCGCGGTGCGCTCGCCGACTTCCTGCGCGTCGCGCTCAAACGCGGCCTGCGCTGCGTGCGCTTCGCGCACGGCAAGGGCCTAGGATCCAAAGACCGCGTGCCCGTGCTCAAAGCCAAGGTGCGCGGCTGGCTGGTGCAGCGCGAAGAGGTGATCGCCTTCTGCCAGGCACGGCCCGCGGAAGGCGGTGCGGGGGCGTTGATCGTGCTGCTGCGGCCTGGCGAAGGGCGCACAAGTGGTACGTAGCGGCGACGCCATCGCCGAAGGGCGTTTGCTCCCGCGTTAGCTCTAGGCTAACCTACATCCATGTTCGCGGTGGAGTACACACGACAGGCGTCGCGGATGTTGGCATCGATGCCGCGCAACGTACGCGCCGTCGTGGAAGGCAAGATCGCAGCCGTCTGCGCAGACCCGCATGGCCGCCACAGCAACGCCACGCGCTTGCAGGGCCGTCCCGGGTTCCGGCTGCGGGTGGGCGACTGGCGGGTGATCTACCGCGTGATCGACGAACGCGTAACCGTGCTGATCGTCAAGATCGGCAGCAGAGGACAGGTGTACTGATATGACGCAGGTACAGGTGATCGAAAAGGACGGGAAGCCCAGCTTCTACGTCGTACCGGCCGAGATTTGGGCGCGTGTACGCGAACTGATCGAAGACGCCGAGGATCTCGCCGATCTGGAGCGCTTCGACCGCGAGGACGACGGTATCCGCTACCCCGGCGCCGTCGCCTACGCGATGGCCGATGGCGTGCATCCGGTGCGCGCCTGGCGCGAGTACCGCGGCTTCACTCAGCAACAACTGGCCGCCGCCGCCAAGGTGAGCAAACCCTTTCTGAGCCAGATCGAAGGCGGCAAGCGCGCCGGCTCCACCGCCACCCTGCGCAAACTGGCGCGTGCGCTCAAGGTGCCGGTGGGGGCGGTGCTGCCGCTTTGACTGGGCCGGGGAAAGCACTTCGACCGAGGCCCACTTTCATACAGTTTTCAACCTCAACCGAATGCTGCGCGTACGAGCGGGCGTGAGAGTTTCGCCTAGCACAAGCTTTCAGGTGCGCCAGAAAAGGAAGGGTTTGGGATTGATCGAAGCGCAGGAGACCTCGCTAAACCGCCTCCTCCCCACTCTCCCCCGTCCGAATCCGCACGACCTGCTCGACCGCGGTGACAAAGATCTTGCCGTCGCCGATCTTGCCGGTGCGGGCGGCTTTGGTGATCGCTTCGACGGCGCGCTCGACGAGCGCGTCGGCGACCACGGCCTCGACCTTGACCTTCGGCAGAAAGTCCACCACGTACTCGGCGCCGCGATAAAGCTCGGTGTGGCCCTTCTGCCGGCCAAAACCCTTGACCTCGGTGACGGTCAGGCCGTTGACGCCGACCTCGGACAAGGCCTCGCGAACTTCGTCGAGCTTGAAGGGCTTGATGATGGCGGTGATCTGCTTCATGGGACGTGTCTGCTCCGGTGAGGTGGGTGTTTTGGAGGGATTCTATTGGGGATTGCGTGGCGGGCGGTGGGCCAGAGCGCCCTCACCCGGCGCCTCGCAGGCACCCGCAGCCGCGCGCTGGCAGGCGCGCGTCGCTTCAGCGGCGCAGAGCTTGCGCTCTGCGAAACCCCGCCTCCGCCCCGCTGATGCGGGCGAGGGTAAGACACTCAGGCCGCGTCTTCTCTGAAACGGTTGGTGATCGGATACCGCCAGTCGCGGCCAAAGCCGCGGTGGGTGACGCGGATGCCCACCGGCGCCTGGCGGCGCTTGTATTCGTTCAGCCGAATCAGCCGCACCACCTTGCGCACGTCGGCGGCGGGGAAGCCCGCGGCGACGATCTCCTCCACGCCGGCGCCCTGCTCCATGTAGAGCTCGATGATCGCGTCGAGCACTTCGTAGGGCGGCAGCGAGTCCTGGTCGGTCTGGTCGGGGCGCAGTTCGGCCGAGGGCGCGCGCGTCAGGATGCGTTCGGGGATCACCGGCTGCGCGCCTTGCGCGTTGCGCCAGCGGGCGAGTGCGTAGACGAGCGTCTTGCGGATGTCCTTGATCACCGCAAAGCCACCCGCCATGTCGCCATAGAGCGTGCAGTAGCCGACCGCCATCTCGCTCTTGTTGCCCGTGGTCAGCACGATGCTGCCGTGCTTGTTTGAAAGCGCCATAAGCAGCGTGCCGCGGATGCGCGCCTGGATATTCTCTTCGGTCGCGTCCCACGGCAGACTGCGGAACTCGCCGGCCAGCGCAGAGAGAAAGCTGTCGAACACCGGCTTGATCGGCACTTCGTCGTAGCGCACGCCGAGCGTGGCGACCATCTCGCGCGAGTCGAGCGAGGAGATGTCGCGCGTGTACTGCGACGGCATCATCACCGCGCGCACGCGCTCCGCGCCCAGCGCATCGACGGCGATGGCCAGTGTGAGCGCCGAGTCCACGCCGCCGGACATGCCGATCAACGCACCGGGAAAGCCGTTCTTGCCCAGATAGTCGCGCACGCCAAGCTTGAGCGCGCCGTAGGCCTGTTGCTCCAACGGGCCAAAGTCCGCCACTGCGGCGGGCTGAGGCACGGCATCCACCAGATCGACGAGCATCTGCGTCTCACCGAACTGCTCCGCACGTTGCGTGAGCCGCCCCTGCGCGTCGAGCACGAACGACGCGCCGTCGAACACCAGTTCGTCCTGCCCGCCGACGAGGTTGGCGTACATCAGCGCCAGGCCGTGGCGCGAGACGTGCTCGCGCATCACCTGCTCGCGCTGCGCCTGCTTGCCGAGGTGAAACGGCGACGCATTGGGCACCAGCAGCACCTGTGCGCTGGCGGCGCGCGCGGCTTCTGGTGCGTACGAATACCAACTGTCTTCGCAGATCACGACGCCGAAGCGCGTGCCGCGCACTTCGAAGACGAACGGCCGATTGTCCGGCGTGAAGTAGCGCCGCTCGTCGAACACGTCGTAGTTGGGCAGGTCGTGCTTACAGTAGGTGCCCTGCACCACGCCGCCCTGGATCAGCGAGGCGGCGTTGTAGCGCCGCCCTTCGCGCGCCAGCGGGTGGCCGACCAGCACGCGCAGCTCCGGAAACTCCAGCAATTGCGCGGTAAGGCGGGCGAGCACCGCCTCGGCCGCCGCGTAGAAGGCGCGGCGCAGCAACAAGTCTTCGGGCGGGTAGCCGGACAGCGACAGTTCCGGCGTGAGCAGAACGTCGGCACCGGCGGCGGCGGCGCGGCCGGCCTGCTCCAGTATCTTTCTGGCATTGCCTTCGAAGTCCCCGACCGTGCAATCGATCTGCGCGACCGCGACCCTGACCTGCGAACCCATCGACCGTGCCGCCTGCGAGTGAAATTCATTATTGCATGCGGCTCGCGCCGGGGCTGGCCGCGATCGAGCGCGCCGCGTGGAACGCGCTGCTTACGGCGGACGGCGGCGGCAATCCCTTCCTGCGGCACGAGTACTTGCGCGCGCTGGAAGAGGCCGGCTGCGTGAGCGGCGACAGCGGCTGGACGCCGCAACACCTGACGCTTTGGCACGGCGACGCGCTGGTGGGCGCGGTGCCGCTGTACCTGAAGGAGCACAGCTATGGCGAATACGTGTTCGACCGGAGCTGGGCCGAGGCCTACCAACACCACGGACTGGACTACTACCCGAAGTGGCTGGCCGCGGTGCCGTTCACGCCGGTGGGCGGCACTCGGTTGATCGCGGCGGACGACAGCGCGCGCACGATGCTGGCCGAGTTGCTGGCGCAACTGGCGCGGTCCAGCGGCTTGTCGTCGCTGCACTTGTTGCTCGCGCCGCTGGCGCAGATCGAACTGCTCCAGACGCAGGGCTGCGTGTTGCGGCAAGGCGTGCAGTTTCACTGGCGCAACGCGGGGTTTGCGGACTTCGAGCAGTTTCTCGGTGCGCTGGCGCAGCCCAAGCGCAAGAAGATCCGCGCCGAGCGGCGCAAGGTGCACGAGGCCGGTGTGACGCTCACGCACAAGTGCGGCGCCAAGATCGCTGAGCGCGATTGGGCGTTCTTCATCCGCTGCTACGAGAACACCTATGCCGAGCACCATTCGACGCCGTACCTGAACCTCGACTTCTTCTTGCGGCTGGCGGCGGCGCTGCCGGAGCACTTGATGCTCGTGCTGGCGCAGCGCGACGGCGTGCCGATCGCGGCGAGCCTGGGCGTGTATGACCGCGAGCGCTTGTATGGGCGCTACTGGGGCGCGCTCGAGCATGTGCCCTGTTTGCACTTCGAGTGCTGCTACTACCAGATGATCGAGTTTGCGATCGAGCGTGGCTTGCAGGTCTTCGAGGGCGGCGCGCAGGGTGCGCACAAGCTGGCGCGCGGACTGGACCCGGTGCCGACGTACTCCGCGCACTGGCTGGCGCAGCCGCAGATGCACGCCGCGGTAGCCCGCTTTGCCGCACGCGAGGCCGAAGGCATGGCGCACACGCTGGATGAGTTGAACGAGCATCGGGCGTGGCGGGCGTTGGCGACGGAGGCGGAGTAGCGACGCTGCGCTTCGTGGCCGTGGTCTTCCCTCACCCGGCGCTTCGCGCCACCCTCTCCCGGTGGGAGAGGGTTCAGAAGCCCCTCTCCCCTCGGGAGAGGGGGTGGGGTGAGGGAGGAACGTCGCGCCGCCGAACGACTACCGCAACTCGCCTCGAAAGCGTTCTTGGATGACCCCGATTCACCTCGCCGCCGCCCTGCTGATGGTCACCATCTGGGGCTTCAACTTCGTCGTGATGCGCTGGGGGCTGAACGAGGTGCCGCCGGTCACGCTGACGCTGCTGCGCTTTGCGCTGGCCGCGTTCCCCGCGCTGCTCTTCGTCAAGAGGCCACGCGTTGAGTGGTGGCGGCTGGCGGCCTACGGGTTCTTTGCCTTTGCTCTGCAGTTCAGCCTGCTCTTCATGGGAATGAACGCGGGGATGCCGACCGGCTTGTCCTCGCTGGTGATCCAGGTGCAGGCGTTCTTCACGATCGGCCTGGCGGTGCTGCTCTCGCGCGAGCGACCGCGCGGGACGCAACTGGCGGGCGCGGTGCTCGCTGGTGCGGGCCTCGTCTTCGTGGCCGTGCATCTGCCGGGCGGCACGCGGCTCGGGCTGCTGCTGGTGGTCGCAGCGGCGGCGTCCTGGGCCACCGCCAACCTGATCGTCAAACACCTGCGCGGCGAGCCGCTGGCCATCGTCGTCTGGGCCAG
>JAJTHJ010000218.1 GCA_021298875.1 Burkholderiales bacterium
AGCCGCTGCTGCTGGTGCCGATCGGGGCCGGCTGCCTGCTCGCCAATCTGCCGCTGTCGCCGCTGATCGCCGAGGACGGCATGTTGCGCGTGCTCTACGACATGGGCATCGGCAACGAGTTGTTCCCGCTGCTGATCTTCATCGGCATCGGCGCGCTGACCGACTTCGGCCCGCTGCTGGAGAACCCGAAAATGGTGCTGCTCGGCGCCGCCGGGCAGTTCGGCATCTTCCTGACGCTGATCCTGGCACTGCTGCTGGGTTTCTCGCAGCAGGAGGCGGCCTCGATCGGCATCATTGGCGCCATCGACGGGCCGACCTCGATCTACGTCTCCGGCATCCTCGCCCCGCACCTGCTCGGGCCGATCGCGGTGGCCGCCTACAGCTACATGGCGCTCGTGCCGATCATCATGCCGCCGATCATGCGGCTGCTGACCACGGAGAAAGAGCGGCGCATCCGCATGGTCTACAGCCAGCGCAAGATCAGCCGCCGCACGCGCATCCTGTTTCCGATCGTGGTCACCGTGCTGGTCGGCACGCTGGTGCCGTTTGCTACGCCGCTGATCGGCATGCTGATGCTCGGCAACCTGATGAAGGAGTCCGGCGTGGTCGAGCGGCTGACCCGCGCGTCGTCGCAGGAGATCGCCAACGTGGTGACGCTCTTTCTCGGGCTGGCGATCGGCTCGACGATGGTCGGCGCCGAGTTCCTCAAGCCCGCCACGCTGGCCGTGATGGCGCTCGGCATCGTCGCTTTCGGCGTGGACACCGCCGCCGGCGTGTTGTTCGGCAAGCTGCTCAATGTGCTCACCGGCGGCAAGTTCAATCCGCTGATCGGTGCCGCCGGCATCAGCGCCTTTCCGATGGCCGCGCGCGTCGTGCAGCGTGTGGCGGCGAAGGAGGACTTCGAGAACTTCGTGCTGATGCACGCGATGGGCGCCAACGCCGCCGGCCAGGTGGCGAGTGTGGTCGCGGGTGGCGTGTTGCTCGCGCTGATGGGTGCGGGTTGACCGTGATCCGTGATCGGTGATCCGTGATCGGTTGTCGTCAACGGATCACGGATCACGGATCACGGACAACGGATCACGTTCTTCCGAACAACACCGCCTCGCGCCGCAGCAGCCGCGCCATGACCACCAGGCACGCTGCGGCGCCGACCAGCGCCACCGCGCCTGGGATCAACAACTCGGCAGCGCCAACAGCCTCGCCGCGCAACGCCTTCAGCAGCACCGTCAGCTGGCCGATGGCCGGCGCCCACAGTTGCCAGGCGGCGTCGCGCGTGGTTAGAAAAATCGGCACGATCGCCGAGAACTGCACCGCCATCGCGATGTAGGTGACGTAGGTCTGCGCTTCTTTGTAGCTGCGGCCGAAGGTGGCGGCCAGCATGTTGGCGGCGGCCATCAGCGCGGCAAAGGGCAGCAGCAACGCACAGAAGACGGCGACCTCGCGCCAGTCCAGTTGCATCAGCGCGGCGAGTGTCTCGTTGGTCACCGCGCGCATCGAGACCATGAAGCCCAGCATGGTCACCACGACGATCGCGAGCGAATAGCACATCACCACCGCCCACTTGCCGAGCACCAGCGCGCCGGCGGAGATCGGGTTGGCCATCAGCGGCTCGAGCGAGCCGCGCTCGCGCTCGCCGGCGGACACGTCGATCGCCACCGACAACGCGCCGAACACGGCGGCCAGCAGCGCCATCCACGGCACGATGAAGAGCAGCTGTGCGCCGCGTGCCTGCGCCGGGGCGAGGTCGATCTCCTCGATCTCCAGCGGCGCCAGCAACTGCGGCGCCACGCCGCGCGCCAGCAGCCGCTGGGCGCCCAGCTCGCGGTTGAAGCCTTGCACCAGCCGCAGCGTGGTGCGCACCACGGCGCCGGCCTTGTCGTGGCTTTCGTCGTAGTGCGCCTCGACGGTGACGGTGGCGCCGGTGGCCAGGCGCGCCTCGAAGTCTTCCGGCGGCACCAGCACCGCGTTCTGCAACCGGCCGCTGCGCAACTGCGCCGCCCAGTCGTCCGGCGCCGGCGTGACCGTGGCGCCGGCCCGCTCCAGAAAGTTGACGAGCGTCGGCGCCCGTTCGGGGGCCAGCATCACCACTTCGCGGCGCTCGACGCGCTCCTCCACGCTGGCAATGAAGTTCGACAGGAGCACAAACACCACCGGCCCGGAGAACAGCGACACCGCCAGCGCAATCATCCAGGTGCGCCGGTCGCGTACGGCATCGCGCAGCTCCTTCCAGAAGACGGCACGCAGGACGCCGGTCATTGCGGCCTCGCGGGAGGCGCCAGCGCCAGTTGGACGAAGGCGTCTTCCAGGGTGGCTGCGCCGGTGGCGGCGCGCAGTTCGGTCGCGGTGCCGCGCGCGACCGACTTGCCGTGGGCGACGATCACGATCTCATCGCACAAGGCTTCCACCTCCTGCATGATGTGTGTGGAGAAGACGATGCAGCGCCCCTCAGCGCGCAGTTGCAGCAGCAGCCGGCGCAGCGCGCGGGTGGACATCACGTCCAGGCCATTGGTCGGCTCATCGAGGATCAGGTGCTGCGGTTCGTGGATCAGCGCGCGCGCCAGGGCGACCTTCATCCGCTCGCCTTGCGAGAAGCCTTCGGTGCGGCGTTCGAGCAGTTCGCGCATGTCGAGCACATCGGCCAGCCGCTCGATGCGCTCGGCCGCCGCCGCCGGCGCAATGCCGCGCAGCCCTGCGTAGTAGGCGATGTTTTCGCGGCTGGTCAGGCGCGTGTACAAGCCGCGCGCATCCGACAGCACGCCCAGTTGGCGGCGCACGGCGTCCGGCTCGCGCAGCACGTCCATGCCGCCGACGCGGGCGGCTCCGCCGTCGGGCTGCATCAGCGTCGCCAGCACCTGCAGCGTGGTCGTCTTACCGGCCCCGTTGGGGCCGAGCAATGCGGTGATGCGGCCGTCGGCTGCGGTAAACGACACGTTCTCGACCGCAACCACGCGCCGCCCCTGGCCACGGCCCTTGGCGGTGAAGGATTTGGACAGGTGTTCGACTTCGATCATGGCTTGGCCGTGGCGCCGGTGGGCGGCGCAAAGAGCGGCGGCGCCGGCAGATTTTGCAGGCAGGCGCCGTCGATGCCGTCGAACGACGCCTGCCGCACGAAGCGGGCGATCAGCTCCGGCGCGCAGCCCTGCGCCGACACCCCGTGGCCGAGGTTGGGCGCGACCAGATGCAGCGTGCGCGGCAGTGCCTCGGCGACGCGCTCGGCATGGCGCGGCGGCGTGGCGGGGTCGGCGCCGCCGGAGAGCAGCAGCACCGGTACGTCGGCCTTGGGCAGCGTATAGAACTCGGCCGGTGCCGGCTGGCTCGGTACCGCGGCACAGGCGGCGCGGTAGAAGTCCACCGACTCGGTGCCGAAGCGCGTGCGGCGCGCGGCTTCCACCTGCTCGGCGGTGAGCCGCGGCAGGTCTTCGGCGCAGATCACGGCGAAGTGCATCACGTCGGCAAAGTTGCGCGTGACGGCGCCGGCGAAAGCCGACGACAGAGTGGCCAGTGGCGCATAGTCGCCGCCGCCGGCCGCCGCCACCGCTTGCGGCAGCACAGCGGCAATCGACGGTACGTACAGCGGCGCCCGCAGCAGGTTCGTTGCGAGCAGCCGGTCCAGACGCACAGCCTCGCGCTTGCCGGTGAGCGGGTCGGCGATGTCGATGGTCGCGCCCTGCGCAGCGGCGTCAAGCAGCCGGTCGATGTCGGCGGCCAAGGCCGGGTGGCGCGCCTTGCAACGCGCATCGCGCTCGCATTGCTCGAGCAGGCGACTGAGCGCGGCGTCCGCATCGACGGCAAAGCTCGCCGGCAGCACCATGTCGGGCGGGGCCATGCCGTCCAGCACCACGCTGCGCACACGCTGGGGAAACTGGCGCAGATAGTCGAGCGAGGCCCGCGTGCCGTAGGAGGCGCCCCAGAGGTTGATCTGCTCCGCACCCAGCGCGGCGCGCACGGCGTCCAGGTCGCGCATCGCGATCCAGGTCGCGTACTGCCGCGTATCGGCGGGCAGCTTGGCCACGCATTCGGCCAGTTTGGCGACGACACGCTGGTTGTCCAGCGCCTCGGTGAGCGGCACCAGCCGCTCGGAGGTCTCGCAGGTCAGCGCATTGGAGCGACCAGTGCCGCGCTGATCGACGTAAACGATGTCGCGCCGCGCGTTGAGTTTGGCCAGCACCGGCTGCATCTGCCCGGCCACCCCCATCGCCGCCTGCCCCGGCCCGCCCGCCAGCACAAAGACCGGATCCGGCGCCTTGTTCTTGGCCAGCGCCGGCACCACGGCAACGTGGATCGCCAGTTTGCGGCCGTCCGGTGCGGCAGGGTTCTCGGGCACTTCGATCTGCCCGCACTGCGCCTCGCGCTCGACCCCCTTGAGGCGGCACGGCTTCAGGTCGGCGGCTGCGGCGGGCGCTACCAGCACGGCGAACGGTGCGGCGAATAGTGCGGCGCATAGTGCGTTGAGCAGGGCAGGGCGTGTCATCGGGGAGCGATTATGGCCGCTCGCGCGATTGATGCGCATCAAGAAAACCCCAAGGCTCGCTTGCCAGCCCAATGTCGCTGCGTAGGATGCGCGGTAAGACGTTTTTCCCGTCCTTCATACGCGCCAACGACCAACGGAACGCCGACGATGCACATGGCCGATGCACTGTTGTCGCCTGCGGTGGGCGGGGCGATGTGGGCCGCTTCCGGCGCCGCGCTGGCATTCGCGGCGCGCCGTGTGCGCACGGGCGGCGACGAGCGCGTCGTGCCGCTGATGGGCGTGCTCGGCGCCTTTGTCTTCGCCGCGCAGATGATCAACTTTGCGATTCCCGGCACCGGGTCGAGCGGGCATCTGGGCGGCGGCCTGCTGCTGGCGGTGCTGCTCGGGCCGTGGCCGGCGCTGATCGCCATTGCCTCGGTGCTTACCGTGCAGGCGCTGTTCTTTGCCGACGGCGGCTTGCTCGCGCTCGGCGCCAACATCTTCAACCTCGGTGTATTGCCTTGCCTGGTGGCCTATCCGCTGGTGTACCGGCTGCTGGCGCGGGGCGCCCCCTCGCCCCGGCGGATTGCGCTGGCCTGCGTGGCGGCGGCGGTGATCGGGTTGCAACTGGGCGCGCTGGGGGTCGTGCTGCAAACGGTTGCCTCCGGCGTTTCCGCGCTGTCGTTCTCGACCTTCCTCTGGCTGATGCTGCCGATCCATCTGGCAATCGGCGTCGTTGAAGGGCTGGCCACTGCCGCGGTGGTGCTCTTCATTCGCCGCGCGCGCCCCGACCTGCTTGCCGTGCCCGCGGCGCCGGTGCCGTCGCTGCGGCCGGTGGTGGTCGGCTTTGCCACCGCGGCCTTGCTCACCGGCGGGCTGCTGTCGTGGTTTGCCTCGGCGCAGCCCGACGGACTGGAGTGGTCGCTCGCCCGTGCCGCGCACGCGGCCGAGTTGCCCCCGCCCGATACCGCTGCACACACCGCGTTGGCGCAGGCGCAGCAGCGGCTGACCCTGCTGCCGGACTACGACTTCCCGTCGGCGCAGACCGTCGATGGCGCAACCGTCGTCAAGCCCGGCACTTCGCTCGCCGGGGTGGTGGGCGGCGCGGCGACACTGCTCCTGTTGCTGCTTGCGACCTGGTGGCTCAAGCGGCGCCGGTAAGGCGCGTTGCACCCGCGGCATGAGCCACATCGACGCGGCGCTGGCCGACCTGCGCTCGCTCGACCAACTGGCGGCGCGCGATACGCCGCTGGCGCGGATCGACGCGCGCGCCAAGGTCGTCGTCACGCTGGCCTTCATCGTCGCCGTCGTGTCGTTCGACCGCTACGCCGTGGCGGCACTGCTGCCACTGGCGGTGTATCCACTGGCGCTGGCGATCCTGGGCGAGGTGCCGGCAGCGCCGATTCTGCGCAAACTGCTGATTGCCGCGCCGTTCGCGGTCATGGTGGGGCTGTTCAACCCGCTGCTCGACCGCGCGCCGCTACTGGCGCTGGGCGGCGTGGAGATCGCCGGCGGCTGGGTGTCCTTCGCGTCGATCCTGCTGCGCTTTGCGCTGACGGTGTCCGCGGCGCTGCTGCTGGTCGCCGGTACGGGGATGCACGCGCTGTGCGCGGCGCTCGGGCGCCCGGGCGTGCCGCGCGTGTTCGTCGCGCAATTGCTGTTCTTGTACCGCTACGCCTTCGTGCTGGGCGGCGAGGCGGCGCGGATGGCTACCGCGCGCCGGCTGCGCGGCGGCGGTCGCCCGTTGTCGCTCGCGGTCTATGCGACGCTGCTCGGCCACCTGCTGCTGCGCGCCTTCGACCGCGCACAGCGCATTCACTGGGCGATGCTGGCGCGCGGCTTCGATGGCGAACTGCGCACGCTGCACCGCCTGCACTGGCGGCGCGCCGACACGCTGTTCGTCGCGGGCTGGTGCGCGTTCTTCGCGCTGGCGCGGGCGGTCGATTTGCCGCTGGCGCTCGGGCGGCTGCTCACGGGGCTGGGATGAGCCACCACCTGGTCGAAACCCGTGCCCTGTCGTTCGACTACCCCGACGGCACGCCGGCGCTGCGCGACGTGGATCTGCGCTTCCACCACGGCGAGGCGGTTGCCATCGTCGGCGGCAACGGCGCCGGCAAGTCCACGCTGCTGCTGCACTTCAACGGGCTGCTGCTGCCCACGCGTGGCGAGGTGCGCATCGGCGAACTACCGGTCACCGCAGCCACGCGCGCGCAGGTGCAGTGCACGGTAGGCTTCGTGTTCCAGGATGCCGACGATCAACTGTTCATGCCCACCGTGCGCGAGGACGTAGCCTTCGGCCCGCTGAACCTAGGGCTGACCGCGGAACAGGCGGAGGAGCGCGTGTCCGCTGCGCTAGAAGAGGTAGGCATCGCCCATCTGGCCGCGCGCGCGCCGTATCGGCTGTCGGGCGGCGAGAAGCGCGCGGTGGCAATCGCCGGCGTGTTGGCGATGCGGCCCGACGTGCTGGTGCTCGACGAGCCTTCCGCCGGCCTCGACCCGCTGGCGCGGCGCCGGCTGATCGGGTTGCTGCGCGGCTTTACGCACACGCGCGTGATCGCCACCCACGACCTCGATCTGGTGCTCGACGTGTGCAGCCGTGTGGTCGTACTGCACGAAGGCCGCGTAGCCGCCGACGGCGCGCCAGCGGCGATCTTCGCGGATGCGGAACTGCTGGCGCGCTGCCGGTTGGAGCCGCCCCTGCGCTGGCAGACGGCTTAACGCAACTCGATCAGGTGCTTGCCCGGCGGCAGCACCTGCCCGACCTCGACCGCCGTCACGCCCGCCGCGCGCAGCGCCGCCAGCGCATCGGCCGCCTGCTCGGCACCGATGGCGATCAGCAGTCCGCCCGAGGTCTGCGGGTCGAATAGCAGATCGAGCGTGGCGGCGTCGAGTGCATCGCCGCCACCGACCTTGGGGCCGAAGTGCCCGCGGTTGCTGTCCATGCCGCCGTTGCGGTTGCGGCGCACGAGTTCGCGCACACCGTCGAAGAACGGCAGCGCGGCCACGTCGAAGGCGAGCGTGGTGTGGCTGACGGACGCGATTTCGCAGGCATGGCCGAGCAGGCCGAAGCCGGTGATGTCGGTGCAGGCGTGCACGGCGGAAAAGCCTTGCAGCACCTCGGCCGCGGCCTTGTTCAATGTGGTCATCGCCTCGACCGCGGCGGCGGCCAGCGCCTCGGGCGCGCGACCGTTCTTCAGCGCCGTGCCGATCACGCCCGTGCCGAGCCGCTTGGTGAGCAGCAGCACGTCACCGGCGCGCGCGCCGGCGTTGGCGAAGATGCGCTTGGGATCGACCGCGCCGGTGACCGCGTAGCCGAACTTGATCTCCGGGTCCTGCACCGTGTGGCCGCCCAGCAGTGCGACGCCGGCCTCCTGCAGCTTGTCGTAGCCGCCGCGGAAAATGGCGGCGATCTCGTCGTTGGTCAGGCCCTTCTTGGGCAGGCAGGCGATCGCCAGCGCCGTCAGCGGGCGCGCGCCCATCGCGTACACGTCGGAAATCGAATTGGCCGCCGCGATCTGCCCGTAGGTATAGGGGTCGTCCACGATCGGCGTGAAGAAGTCCACCGTCTGCACGAGTGCCGGCCCGCCTTCCCAGGCGTAGACGCCGGCATCGTCGGCGGTGCGGAAGTCGATGATGACGCGCGGGTCGTTGGTCAGCGGAATGTTCCCCAGGACCTGGGAGAGCTCGCCCGGGGCGAGCTTGCTGGCTCAACCCGCGCAGTCGACCATCTGCGTCAGGCGGGATTTGGTTTTGAAGATCATGGGTCAGTGGTCGGCGTGGCCGCGGAGTTCTTACACGTGAAGGCGGCGCATGCTACCCGAGCGCGGTCAGTGATCGGAAAACACGCGCAGCCCGACCACGCTGGCGACGATCAGCAGCACGCAGACGATCCGCGCGGCAGTGGCCGGCTCGCCGTAGAGCAGCATGCCAAGCGCTGCCGCGCCGGCCGCGCCGATGCCGACCCAGACCGCGTAGGCCGTACCGACCGGCAGCGTCTTCATCGCCAGGCCCAGCAGCCAAAACGACAGCAGCGCCACCGCCACGACAATGATCGATGGCAGCGGGCGCGTGAAGCCTTCGGTGGCCTTCATGCCGACTGCCCAGCCGACTTCGAGCAGGCCGGCGACCGCGAGCAGCAGCCAAGCTTGGGGGACGCTGGGGGTGAACTGGAGCATCGGGAGCTTTGGGCGCGGCAGACCCGTCGAATGATGCCGCAACGAAGAGCGCCGTCGCCCCGGCGCAGGCCGGGGCCCAGTGGCGTGGTTCGCGAGAGTCGCTGGGCCCCGGCCTGCGCCGGGGCGACGGAGGCCCTACCTACAATCTCGCGGTGGACTCCACCGCGCGTCGCCTCTTTCTCACCGGACTGCTGCTGGCGATTGCGGGCAGTGTGCTCTTCTCCGGCAAAGCGATCGTCGTCAAGCTCGCCTACCGCTACGGCGTGGACGCTACCACGCTGATCGCCTTGCGGATGCTGTTTTCGGTGCCGTTCTTCGCGGTCACCTACCTCATCGTCAGCCGCGGCAAGCCGCCTTTGACGCGCGGCGATCACGCGCGGCTCGTCGTGATCGGCCTGCTCGGCTACTACGCAGCGAGCTACCTGGACTTCCTTGGCCTCAAGTACATCAGCGCCGGCCTGGAGCGGCTGATCCTGTACCTGAACCCCACACTGGTGCTGCTGATCTCGGTGCTGGCGCTGGGCAAGCGGCTGGTGCGGTTGGACTTCATCGCGCTGGCGCTGGCCCACGCGGGCATCGCGCTCGTCTTCTGGCACGACGTGAACTTCGACGCTGGTGGCACGCTGCTCGGTTCCGCGCTGGTGTTTGCCAGCGCGGCCTGCTACGCGGTGTATCTGGTGATGTCCGGCGAACTCGTCAAGCGCGTCGGCGCCTTGCGGCTCACCTCCTACGCGATGCTGGTGTCCACCGTCGCGGTGTTGGCGCAGTTCGCACTGCTCAACCCGCTCGCCGCGCTCGCGCAGCCAGCGCCGGTGCTGTGGCTGTCGGTGTTCAACGCGTTTTTCTGTACCGTACTGCCGGTGTTTGCGACGATGCTGGCGATCGAGCGCATCGGCGCCGGCAACACTGCGTTGGCGGCGATGATTGGCCCGGTGGCGACCATCGTGCTTGCCTACGTGTTCCTGGGCGAGACCGTGTCGCTGTGGCAGTTGGCCGGCACCGCGCTGGTGCTGGCCGGCGTGTATGTTTTGTCGATGAAGGGGCTGGCGGCGAAGCCGGCTTCACAACTCAAGGAGAAACAGGCATGAAAACGCCGGCCATCCGCATCGCCGCCCACGGCGGCCCCGAAGTGCTGCACATGGAAGAAGTCGAGGTGCCCGACCCCGGCCCCGGCGAGGTACGCATCCGCAACCACGCGGTTGGGCTCAATTTCATCGACATCTACTTCCGCACCGGCCTCTACCAGTCGCCGCTGCCGCATGGGTTGGGCTTCGAAGGCGCCGGGGTCGTCGAGGCGGTCGGTGCTGGCGTGGACTTCCTCAAGGAGGGCGACCGCGTCGCTTATGGGCAGGGGCCGCTGGGCGCCTATGCGCAAGTGCGCACGATGCCGGCGGCGATGGTCGTGCGGTTGCCGAAGAAGATCGACTTCGAGCAGGGTGCGGCGGTGATGCTGAAGGGCCTGACGGTGCAGTACCTGTTCCGCCAGACCTACCGCTTGCAAGGCCACGAAACGATCCTGTTCCACGCCGCCGCCGGTGGCGTGGGCCTGATCGCCTGCCAATGGGCGCGCGCGCTGGGCGTGAAGCTGATCGGCACGGTGTCTTCGCCGGAGAAAGCCGCGGCAGCCAAGGCGGCAGGCGCCTGGGCGACGATCGACTACAGCCGCGAGAACTTCGTCGAGCGGGTGCGCGAACTGACGAACGGCGAGAAGGTGCCGGTCGTCTACGACGGCGTGGGCAAGGACACTTGGGAAGGCTCGCTCGACTGCCTGCAAGCACGCGGGCTGATGGTGAGCTTCGGTAACGCGTCGGGCGCGGTCACCGGGGTGAA
>JAJTHJ010000355.1 GCA_021298875.1 Burkholderiales bacterium
AGGCCGCCCTTGACCTTGCCGGTGATGGTGCCGGCGATCAGTTCGCCCGACTCCAGCGCCTTCTCGAGATTCATCCACGCGGCCAGGCGCTTGGCCTTGTCGCGCGACAGGATGGTGTCGCCGAAGCCGTTTTCCAGCGACTCGATCGCCACCGAGACGAAATCGCCCGGCTGCACGTCGACCTCGCCGCGGTCGTTGCGGAACTCTTCGAGCGGAATGTAGGCCTCGGACTTGAGGCCCGCATTGACCACCACGTGGTTCTGATCGACCCGCACCACTTCGGCGGTGATCACTTCGCCCTGCTTGAGTTCTTGACGGGTCAGGCTCTCGGCGAACAGGGCGGCAAAAGACTCTTGGCCGGCCGACGCAGCGGCTGCGGTTTGCATTGCAGAAGACATCGTTACCCTCGGTCTCGCCCGCGCTTTGCGCGCAGGCGGAGTTGCGAATCGCGCGCCGGAAATCCGGAAAGCTCCGGGGCTACCGGCGCGCCCCTGTGCGATAGGCGCCAAGCACCCAATCGACCGCTTGCTCGATGGTCAGATCGGAGGTGTCCAGCGGCACCGCGTCTTCGGCCGGCTTGAGCGGCGAGACGGCGCGATGGAAATCGCGTTCGTCGCGGGCGCGCAGGTCGGCCAGAAGGGGCGAGAGTTTAGCCTCGATTCCCTTCTGGCTCAACTGCGCAAGTCGGCGTTGCGCGCGTTGCTCGACCCCGGCGGTGAGGTAAATCTTGAGCACGGCGTCGGGGAAGACCACGGTGCCCATGTCGCGCCCGTCGGCCACCAGCCCCGGCGCGCGGCGGAACGACTGCTGCAACCTGAAGAGCGCCGCGCGCAGCGGCGGATGCACGGCAATGAGCGATGCCATGCGGCTCACCTCTTCGGTGCGGATGGCGTCGGTCACGTCGTCGCCGTCGAGCACCACGCGATCGCCGGCAAAGTGCGGGGCCAGGCGCGCGGCCAGCGCAGCCAGAGCCGGCGCGTCCTGCGCATCGACCCCCGCGCGCAATGCGGCCAGCGCCACCAGCCGGTACAGCGCGCCGCTGTCGAGGTAGTGGAAGCCCAGCGCCTGAGCGACGCGCTGCGCGACGGTGCCCTTGCCGGAAGCGGTCGGGCCGTCGATGGCAATGACCGGCGGCGCCGTAGTCAGCGCGCGCAGATCGTCGAAGTAGCGCGGGAAGGTTTTGGCCACGCACTTCGGATCGCGGATCGTCACCGGCACGCCACCGGCAGCGGCCGGTGCGAAGCACATCGCGATGCGGTGGTCGTCGTAGGTGTCGATGGCTGCGGGGCGCAGAGTTGCGGGGCCGAGCACGGCGAGCCAGTCGGGGCCGGCCTCGACCTGCGCGCCAAGCTTGGCGAGTTCGGTCGCCATCGCGTCGATACGGTCCGTTTCCTTCACACGCCAGGAGCCGATGCCGCGCAGCACCGTGCGGCCCTGGGCGAAGAGCGCCAATACTGCGGCGGTCATCGCGGCGTCTGGAATTTCGGTGCAGTCGTAATCGATGGCCGTCAACGGGCCGGCGGCGCGCGCTTCGATCCAGTCCGGCCCCCAGTCGATGCGGCCGCCCATCGCGACCAGCAGGTCGGCAAAGGCGATGTCGCCCTGCACGCTGTCGCGCCCAACGCCGAGCACCCGCAGCGGCCCGCCGGCCAGCACGCCGAGCGCGAGAAAGTAGGAGGCACCCGAGGCGTCGCCCTCAATCGCCAAGGTGCCCGGCGCGACGTAGTCGGCGCGCGGCACGATGAAGCTGAGGTCCTCGCGCCGTACGTCCACGCCGAAGCGCCGCATCAGCGCGACCGTCATCGCCACGTAGGGCTGCGAGATCAGGCTCCCGGCGACTTCGATGCGCAGACCCGCGGTGGGGGCAACGAGCGGCGCGGCCATCAGCAGGCCAGTGACGAACTGGCTCGACACGTCGCCCTTGATGCTTACGCGGTCCTGCGTCAACGCGCTGGCTGGCTCGATCTGCAAAGGCGGATAGCCGGGCGTGCCCAGATATGCGATGCGGGCGCCCAGCGTGTTGAGCGCATTGACGAGGTCGCCGATCGGCCGCTCGCGCATCCGCGCCACGCCGTCGAGCGTGTAGCGGCCACCGGCAAAGGCCAGCGCGGCGGTCAGCGGGCGCATCGCGGTGCCCGCGTTGCCCAGAAAAAGCTCCGCCTCGCGCACCGGAAAGCGGCCGGCGCAGCCGCGTACGACCGCCGTGTCGCCGTTCCAATCGATGGCGACACCCAGAGTGCCCAGCGCCGCCACCATCACACGCGTGTCGTCAGCGTCGAGCAGGCCGGTCAGCGTCGTTTCGCCCCGCGCCAGCGCCGCCAGCAGCAGCACGCGGTTGGAGATGCTCTTCGACCCCGGCAGCCGCACACTGCCTTGCGCGTGCATGATCGGCACCACGGTCAGCTCGGGCGGATACGCGACTTCAGTCGCCATCGAAACCCCGCTGCTGCGCGCGCCGCGCCTGCGCTGCCCGCGCGAACACGTCTTCCAGCGCTGCCGCATCATTCGAGTCCATCGCCTGCTGCAAGCGCTCGAGCATCCCGCGATAACCGCGCAGCTCGGCCGCCAGCGCGTCGCGGTTGGCCAGCGCAATGTCGCGCCACATCACTGGGCTGGAGGCGGCGATCCGCGTAAAGTCGCGGAAGCCCGCACCGGCGAAGCCGAGCTTGCGCGCGCCGTCCGGCTCGGCCTCAATCTGCGCGACCAACGCAAAGGCGAGCAGGTGCGGCAGATGACTGATCGCCGCGAAGATGCGGTCGTGCTCGTCGGCGTCCATCCGCTGCACGTTCGCGCCGACCGCGCGCCACAGCGCTTCGACCTGCGCCAGCGCATCGGCGTGCGTCTCGGCGACCGGCGTCGAAACGAAAAGCTTGCCGCGGAAGAGTTCCGCGTCCGCGTGTGTCACGCCCGGCCGCTCGCCGCCGGCAATCGGATGCCCCGGCACGAAGCGGCGGAAGGAAAAGCTGCTGTGCGCGTTGAGCGCCGCGTGTGCCGCATGGATCACCGAGCGCTTGGTGCTGCCCACGTCGGTGACGATCGCATGCGCTGGCAGCGCACCGGCGACCTGCGCCAACACGCTGGCCATCGCACCGACCGGCACCGCCAACAGCACCAGATCGGCGTCGCGCACCGCATCGGCAAGTGAGGTGGCGGCGCGGTCGATCGCGCCACGCTCGCCCGCGGCGGCGCAGGCGACAGCATCGGCGTCGAACCCGACCACCGCATCGACCACGCCCGCGCGCTTCCACGCCAGCGCGGCCGAGCCGCCGATCAGGCCGACGCCGATCAACGCGAGCTTCATCCCCGCGCCGCGGCCAGCGCCCCCGGCAGCGCTTGCAGGAAGGTGGCGTTTTCTTCCGGCAGGCCGACGGTGATCCGTAGCCATTCCGGCAGCCCGTAGTTGGCGACCGGCCGCACGATCACGCCGCGCTTGAGCAGCTCCGCGTACACGCGCGCCGCCGGGCCGACCTTGACCAGCACGAAGTTGCCGTAGCTCGGCACATGCGCAAGCCCCAGCGCCTCGAAGCTCGCGATCAGTTGCGCCATCCCCTGCCGGTTGACTTCGTAGCTGCGCGCGAGGAATTCCGCATCGCCGAGCGCGGCCACCGCCGCGGCCTGCGCCAGCGAGTTGACGTTGAACGGATGGCGCACACGATTGAGCAGATCGGTTAGTTCCGGCTGCGCGATGCCGTAGCCTAGCCGCAGCCCGGCCAACCCGTATACCTTGGAGAAGGTGCGCGAGATCAGCAGGTTCGGAAAGCGCCGCACCCAGGCCGTGCTGTCGCAGCGCAGCTCGGGCGCGAGGTACTCGTTGTAGGCCTCGTCCAGCACCACGACCACGTCCGCCGGCACGCGGGCGAGGAAGGCTTCCATCCGGTCGGCGGTGATGAAGGTGCCGGTCGGGTTGTTGGGGTTGGCGAAGTAGACGAGCCGCGTGTCCGGCGCGATCGCCGCCAGCATCGCCTCGAGATCGTGGCCAAAGTCGCGCGCCGGTACAACGATGGCCTGCGCCCCGCGCGCCTGCGTGGCGAGCGCGTAAACGGCGAACGAGTGCTGCGCATAAACGCAACTGCGACCGACGCCGAGAAAGACCGAGGCCGCGAGTTCGAGAATGTCGTTGCTGCCGTTGCCAAGCGTCAGCCACTCCGCCGGCACGCCCAGTCGCTCGGAGAGCGCCGCCTTCAACGCAAAGCCGTTGGAGTCCGGGTAGCGGGCCAGCTCCGGCACGGCCGCGAGCAGCGCGCGCCGCGCCGACTCCGGCATGCCGAG
>JAJTHJ010000313.1 GCA_021298875.1 Burkholderiales bacterium
AGCCCTTGGCGCGGCGCGCTGATGGGCTTGGCTGCCGGCTTGGGTCTGGCGGCGTTGGCCTCGTGGCTTGGCTTCGGCGAAGGCTTTGCCATGCTGCTGATGGCGCTGCTCATCGGCATCGTGTTGATGATCGTGCTGCGCCTCGTCTTTGCGCGGATGCGCGGCGCGCAGCCCGCGCCGGCCTACAGCCA
Source organism: Burkholderiales bacterium (assembly GCA_021298875.1). GTDB lineage: Bacteria > Pseudomonadota > Gammaproteobacteria > Burkholderiales > Burkholderiaceae_F > JAJTHJ01. The sequence goes on from JAJTHJ010000313.1 coordinate 192, forward strand.
CAGCAACCCCGGCCGCATCGCGAGCCGCGACGAGCCGGTCGGCCACGAAGCGCAGCCCGCGCCGCAGCCGCTGCAACGCGCGGCGCTCGAGCCTGCACCGGCGGCACGCCCGGGTTCGGCGATGGATGAGTTCATCTGCGGCGCGTCGGTCGCTCCGGCGGCGCTGTCGATCCCGGCCGGCTTCGACGTCGAAGGCTTCCTCGGGCATGCGCGCGGCTACTTCGGCAAGCTGCAAGACGCCTGGGATCGCGGCGATCTCAACGCGCTGGCCGACTTCACCACGCACGAGCTGTTCATCGCCCTCACGCACGAGCTGCGCACGCAGCCGCGCGACGGCGGTGCGAGCGAAGTCGTGTCGCTCGACGCCACCCTGCTCGGCATCGACACCGGATCCCGCGAGCACGTGGCGAGCGTGCGCTTCACGGGCGTGATGAAGCGCAACGGCGAAGAAGAGCGCTTCGACGAGGTGTGGAACCTCAGCAAGCCCACCGACGGCAGCAGCGGCTGGCTGCTGGCGGGGATCCAGCAACTCAGTTAACGGGCGACGGGCGGCCGCGCCCGTCGTTTTTGCGACAATCGCGCGCTCGCGCGCCGCACGCGCGCGAGGCCGCCGCGTGAATCACGACTCGCCTCCTGTTTCGCCGCTCGACCGCCTGGCCACCGAGGCGGCGCTGGCGGTGTTAAACCACCTGCTCGCGCGTGAGCCCTGGGCGCGCGAAAAACTCGCGCCCTTTGCCGGACGCAGCGCGCGCATCGGCGCCGGCCCGTTTGCGGTGGCGCTCGCCGTGGCCGACGGCGGCATGCTCGCCGCCGCGCAGGGCGAGCCCGACGTGAGCGTGGCCGTGGCGATGGACAGCCTCCCGGCGCTGCTGCTCGACCCCGGCGCGACGATGCGCAAGGTGCGGCTGGCGGGCGACGCGGAGTTTGCGCAGGCGCTCGCCTTCGTGCTGACCAACCTCAAGCCGGACGCTGAGGAAGAGTTGTCACGCTTCGTCGGCGACGCCGCCGCGGTGCGCATCGTGGACACCGTGCGCGCCGTGTTGGCGCAGGTGCGGGTCGGCGGCGAGCGGCTGGCGCAGACCACCGCCGATTACTTTGTCGCCGAAAATCCGCTGCTCGCCGCGCGGGCGGAAGTGGAGGAGTTCGGCCGCGCGGTGACCGCGCTGCGCGACGACGTGGCGCGGCTGGAAAAGCGGCTCGAACGCATCGAGCGAGCGGAACGGCCGTGACGCGCCTGCGCCGGCTAGCCCGCATCCTGTGGACGGCCCATCGCTTCGGGCTGGACGAGATGGCCGTCTCCAGCCTGCGCAGCCGCGGCTTGCAGCGGCTGGTGGGCTTTTTTACCTTCGGCCGCGACACGCAGGCGCCGCGCGCCGAACGGCTGCGCGGCGCGCTGGTGGACCTTGGGCCGCTCTTCGTCAAGTTCGGCCAGTTGCTGTCCACGCGGCGCGACGTGATCCCGGCCGACATCGCCGACGAGCTCGCCAAACTGCAAGACCGCGTGCCGCCGTTCGACCCCGACGTGGCGATCGCCGAGATCGAGCGTGGCCTGGGCCGCAAGATCGACGAGGTGTTTGCCCGCTTCGAGCGCGAGCCGGTGGCGAGCGCCTCGATCGCGCAGGTGCACTTTGCGACGCTCAAGAGCGGCCCGCTCGCCGGGCGCGAGGTCGCGGTCAAGGTGCTGCGGCCCGGCATGCTGGCCGCAGTGGAGCGCGATCTCGCGCTGATGGAAACCGCCGCCGCGCTGATCGAGCGGCTGTGGCGCGACGGCCGCCGCCTGCGCCCGCGCGAGGTGGTGGCCGAGTTCGACCGCTACCTGCACGACGAGCTCGATCTGATGCGCGAGGCGGCCAACGCCTCGCAATTGCGGCGCAACTTTGCGCAGTCCAAGCAGTTGCGCATTCCCGAGATGTTCTGGGACTACTGCGCCGACAACGTGATCGTGATGGAGCGGATGCACGGCGTGCCGGTCAGCCAGATCGACGCGATCCGCGCCGCCGGCATCGACATCAAGCGGCTGTCGGCCGACGCGGTGGAGATCTTCTTCACCCAATCGCTGCGCGACGGGTTTTTCCACGCCGACATGCACCCGGGCAACATTTACGTCGGCATCGACCCGGCGCGGCCGGCGGACTTCGGCCGCTGGATCGCGCTGGACTTCGGCATCGTCGGCACGTTGACCGACGACGACAAGAACTACCTCACGCAGAACTTCATCGCGTTCTTCCGCCGCGACTACAAGCGCGTAGCGCAGTTGCACGTCGAATCCGGCTGGGTGCCGGCCGGCACGCCGGTCGATCGGCTGGAGGCCGAGATCCGCGTCGTGTGCGAGCCCATCTTCGACCGGCCGTTGAAGGACATTTCGTTCGCGCAAGTGCTGCTGCGTCTCTTTGCGGCGAGCCGCCGCTTCAACGTCGAGGTGCAGCCACAACTGGTGCTGTTGCAAAAGACGCTGCTCAACATCGAAGGCCTGGGCCGCCAGCTCGACCCCGACCTCGACCTGTGGAAGACGGCCAAGCCGTTTCTCGAACGCTGGATGGACGAGCAGGCCGGCTTCAAGGGCCTGGAAGACCGCGTCAAGCGCGAAGGCGCGCAATGGGCCGCGCTGCTGCCGCAGTTGCCGCGGCTCGTGCATCAGGTGCTGGAAACCGCGCCGGCGCGCCACGCGCAAACGATGCTGGAACTGCGCCGCCTGCGCGCCGAGACCGAGCGGCGCAACCGGCTGCTGCTGATCGGCATCACCGCCGTGGCGGCGCTGGCGATCATGGCGGCGTGGGCGTTCTTCGGATTCAAGTTACCCGGCCGATGATGGGGCGCTGCTCGCCCCCACCCCGACCCCTGATGTTTCCCCGGGTTTTCACAGTCGAACTCCGAGGCGGTGACCGAGTTGTCTTCGGGCGGTGGCGGACAAGGGGATGAGTTCATGAGCGCACAGCAGGACGGCCAGACGGACGACCGACAG
>JAJTHJ010000286.1 GCA_021298875.1 Burkholderiales bacterium
AGGTTCAGCACGTTCAACCGGTAAAACAAATCGAGGCGAAACTGCCCCTGCGCAGCCATCTCCTGCAACCCCCGATTGCTCGCCGCGATCACGCGCACGTCGGCCTTGTGCAGGCGATTGGCGCCGACCTGCCGATACTCTTTCTCTTGCAGGAAGCGCAGCAGTTTGGTCTGCGCGACCAGGGGCAGGCAGTCCACGTCGTCGAGGAACAGTGTGCCGCCTTCGGCTTCGCGCACCAGGCCCTCGCGACCGGCGTGCGCCGCGGTGTAGGCGCCGCGGACGTGGCCAAACAGTTCGCTTTCGATCAGCTCGGTCGGAATCGCGCCGCAGTTGAGGGCAACCCACGGCCGCGCGGCGCGCGGCGAAAGGTAGTGGACCGCCCGCGCGAACACCTCTTTGCCGGTCCCGGTCTCGCCGAGGATCAGCACGCCCGCATCGCAGGCGGCAACCGCCGGCAGCCGCGCCACCTGCTGAACGAACCCGGGCGCCGCACCGATGAAGCCACGCAGCCGCGGATCGACGCGCAGCGCCGCGGTGCCGGCTTCGACGCGCGCCGTTGGCGGCGTACGGTACGACCCGAGGGCCCGCCGCAGCCGCGCGACCAGCTCGCAGCGCGTGCCGCGCGCAGTCACCAAGTCGGCCACGCCGAGGACCAGCCACGATTGCATCTGCTCGGCGTCGATCTCCTCGCAAACGACCAACAGCACGCACGCGGGCCATCGGGCCCGTAGCGCCGCCAACGCCACCGTCGCCTGCGCATGCGGCAGGCCGACGGCCAGCGCGATCAGGGCGTCGGTGTCGGCCTGCGGCGCCGGCGTCAGCCGCAGATCGGGTTGCGCATCGAGCAGCGCGGTCGCCACGGCGGCCACCTCGGGCGCAGCACCCAGATCGACGAGCGCGCAGCGCAATGCAGTCATTGGAACACTTGTCGCGGACATCAATCGCCGCTCTGCGTGGCCGGTGCATCGCGGCAAGACGATGCTAAGCAGTGATTGCAGCACGCAGATGACACAACGGTCGTCCCGCAAATCGGCACTCGAGCGCATGAATATTCACGGCCCCCTCGCGCAAACCGGCGATCAGCCTGCGAGTTCTTCCAGTTCGGCAACCATGCGTGCGACGCGGTCGGCGAGCTTTTCCGTGGTCAGTTGCTCGCGCAGCCGCTCGACCAACAGCGGGAAGGCAAACGGTGTGGGGCGCGAGGTCGCGTGCAGCACGCGGCGCTGCGCGCGCATCCGCGCGAGCGCGGCGCGCAGGCGGGCCAGTTCGAGCTCCTGTTCCAGCACCTCACGCTTGGCCTGGGTCAGCAGCGGATTGCCGGCGTCGTACTTGCGCAGCACCTCGTAGAACAGGCCGGACGAGGCCTGCAACTGCTTGACCGACTTCGGCGCACCCGGATAGCCCTGAAAAATCAGCCCGGCCACGCGCGCGATTTCGCGAAAGCGGCGCTGCGCGAGTTCGCCGGCGTTCAGGCTCGCCAGCACGTCGTCGAGCAAGCCCTCCTCGGCGAGCAGCCCGGCGCGCGGACTCCATAGTGCGTGCCAGTCGACTTCCGTTGGCGTCAGCAGCTCGAAGCCGTAGTCGTTGACCGCGATGGAGAACGTGGCCGGCTGGACGCGCCCAGCGCGCAGCGCCAGCAGCGAGGCGATGCCCAGATGCGCACTACGCCCGGCGAAGGGGTAGACGAACAGGTGCCGGCCTTCGCGCGAGCGCAGCGTTTCGGCCACCAGCGTGGTCGCCGTCGGCAGCGACGACCAGCGGGCCTGCAACTCGAGCAGCGGTCGGACCTGTCGCAACTCGGCACTGGCGTAGCGGCCGGCGCGTGCCGCTTCCAGTTGCGCGAGCAGCGCGTCGGCGAGTTCCGTCGACAAGGGCAGCTTGGTGCCGGCCCAGCGCGGCACGGCGCCGCTGCGCGACGTGGCCGGCGCGACGAACGCGGTCATCTCGCGCACGCCGACGAGTTCCAGCCGCTTGCCGGCGAACGTGAACACGTCGCCCGGGCGCAGGCGGGCGATGAAGCTTTCTTCGATGGTGCCGAGCGTGCCGCCGTTGGCGTAGCGCACCAGCATGGCGGCGTCGGCGACGATGGTGCCGATCGACATCCGGTGGCGGCGGCCGATCGCGGCATCGGCCACGCGGTACACCCCATCGTCACCGCGCCGTACGCGCTGGTACTCGGGGTATGCGGCGAGCGCGCCGCCGCCGCGGCCGACGAAGTCCAGCGCCCAGTGCCACTCCTCGTCGGTCAGCGTCGCGTAACTCGCGGTGCCGCACACCTCGGCCAGCAGTTCGTCTTCGGTAAAGCCGCCGCCCAGCGCGACCGTCACCAGATGCTGCACGAGGACGTCGAGCGGCTTGGCCGGTACTGCGCGCGACTCGACGCGGCGCGCCGCGGCGGCCTCGCGCGCGGCGACGGCCTCGACCAGTTCCAGCGCATGGGTCGGCACCAGCGTCACCCGCGACGCGCGCCCCGGCGCGTGCCCGCTGCGGCCCGCGCGTTGCAGCAGCCGCGCCACCCCCTTGGGGCTGCCGATTTGCAGCACGCGTTCCACCGGCAGGAAGTCCACGCCCAGATCGAGGCTGGAGGTGGCGACCACCGCGCGCAGCCGGCCGTCCCTGAGCCCGGCCTCGACCCAGTCGCGCACCGACTTGTCCAGCGAGCCGTGATGCAGCGCGATCTCACCCGCCCACTTGGGCCGCGCCGCGAGCAGCGACTGATACCAGATCTCCGCCTGCGAGCGCGTGTTGGTGAAGACCAGCGTGCTGCCGCGGGTGGCTTCGATCTGCTCGACCACGGGCGCCAGCATCTGGATGCCGAGATGCCCGCCCCAGGGAAAGCGGCCGACTTCGGCCGGCAGCAATGTGTCGATGACGATTTGCTTGTCGATCTCGCCGCGTACGAGGACGCCGTCGCCGTGCGGATGGAGGGCATGCAGCGCTTCATCAAGATTGCCGAGCGTGGCGGAGAGCGCCCAGACAATGAGCTTCGTTGCGTTACCCGCGCCCCCACCCCGACCCTCCCCCGCTTCGCAGGGGAGGGGGCTACTCCCTCCCCCGCCTGCGGGGGAGGGTTGGGGTGGGGGCGTGGATGCCCCAACTTGGCGAGGTTCATGGGGAGGGCCGCGGTGGGGGCGTGAGCCTCCCGTACCGGCAAACCCCCGCACCCTTGCCAGCGCCAACTGCGTCTGCACGCCGCGCTTGCTGCCGATCAGTTCATGCCACTCATCGACGACCACCATCGCCACGCCGCCAAGAGTCTCGCGCGCATCGGCACGCGCCAACAGCAGCGACAGGCTCTCCGGTGTAGTGACCAGCGCCTCCGGCAGCCGTTGCGACTGGCGCGTGCGCTCCGCGGAATCGGTGTCGCCAGTACGCACGCCGACCTTCCAGTCGAGACCGAGGTCGGCGAGCGGCGCGGCGAGCGCACGCGCCGTGTCTGCCGCCAACGCGCGCATCGGCGTGACCCAGACGAGCCGCAGTCCGCCGCCGCGCACTTGGCCGGCGAGTGCGAGATTCAGCAGTCCGAACCACGCCGCATAGGTCTTGCCCGCTCCCGTGCTTGCGTGCAGAAGGCCACTAAGGCCCGCCGCGATGTGCCGCCAGACCTCGCGCTGAAACTCAAAGGGGGCGTAACCCTGTGCGGCGAACCAACCCTCCGCGCTCGGTAGCGCCAACTGGCGCGGCGGCTTGAGCGCGGCGGTTTCCGCCTGCTCGGCCGCGCGCCTTTGCTCGCGCACGATCCGCGCGCGCCGCGCGCGCAACTGCTTGCCGACGTTGGAGCCAGGAGGCAGTCCACGCATGGCGGCGGCAGTCGTCGGTTGTCTGTTGTCGGTGAACGGACAACAGGCAACAGTCAACGTCTTTTCTTCCCCGCCAGCGCGAGCAAGTCGATCCGCACCGTCTCGAACACGCTGTCCCAGTCGCCGACCTTGGGCTGGCGCACCAGCCGCATCGTCGGGTACCAGGGTGTGTCGGCACGGTGCAGCCGCCAGCGCCAGTCGGGCGCGAAGGGCATCAGCACCCACACCGGCCGCGCCAGCGCGCCAGCCAGGTGCACCGGGGCGGTATCGACCGACACCAACAGGTCGAGCGCGGCGAGCGCCGCAGCGGTGTCGCCGAAGTCCTTCAGGTCCGGTGCGAGGTCGATGAAGAGCGGCTCGGCGCCGAGTTCCGCGATCTGCGCGCGCGGCGCATCGCCCACTTGCGGGCTGAACCACTGGAGGCCGGGGATGTCCATCAGCGGCAGAAAGCGCTCGAGCCGCACCGAGCGGCGCTTGTCGTTGCCGTGTTTGGGGTTGCCGGCCCAAGTAAAGCCGATCTTGATCCCGGCGGGCGCCTGCGCCAGCGCCTCGGGCAGCTTGCGGCCGGCGGGCACTTTCAGGTACGGCACCTCGTGCGGCCCCGGCTCCCAAGGCGGGCCGAGCAGCCCCGGCACCGACAGCAGCGGCACGTGAAAGTCCGCGCGGCCGATCTTGGCGGGCGCGGCCATCACCTTGGCCACGCCGCGCATGCCGGCCTCGATCACCGGCGCGATCTCCGGCGCGCAGACAAAGGCCACGCGCGCCCCGCGCGCCGCCAGCCGCGGCAGCACGCGCGAAAAATTGACCACGTCGCCCACGCCCTGCTCGGCCCAAACGACGATAGTCTTGCCGTTCAAGTCCTCGCCCTGCCAGCGCGGGAACGGGAACTCCGGCGGCTTCTGGTCGGTCACGCGCGACCAGCGTGCCTCGTAGGCCGGCCAGCCGATGGTGAAGTCGCGGGCGAGCAGCGAGGCGCGCGCACGCACCAGTTCCGCATCGTTGCCGGAGCCGCCCTTGGCCACCGCCTCGTCGATCAACGACAGGCCGCCGGCCAGATCGCCCAGGCTGACGAGCACCTGCGAGTAATGCCGCAAGGCTTTACCGTGATTCGGGTTGAGCACCAGGGCACGGCCTAGTGCGCGGAGAGCCTCATCGAAGCGATTGGTGGTCTCCAGCGCCACGCCGAGGCCGAACCAGGCTTCGGCGTTGTCGCGCTTGAGCGCCACTGCGCGACCGTAAGCGACGATGGCGGCCTCCCATTTCTCGGCGGAGAACAACGCCGCGGCAAGGAAGTGCCACGCACTGGCGCGGTCGGGCGCGAGCTTGACCGCGTTGCCGAGCAACTCGATCGCCTGCGCGAACTCTTTCTTCTCCAGCAATGCGGTGGCGAGGTTCTCGTGCAGGTCGGGCGCGCGCGGCTTGCCCACCAGGCCGCGGCGGTAGGCCTCGATCGCCTCATCCAGCCGGCCCGCGTCGCGCAGCGCGTTGCCGTAGTTGTTCAGCGCGTCGGCGTTGTCGGGCGCGATGTCCACCGCACGTTGCAGGACGTCGAGCCCCTCGGGCTTGCGGCCTTGCGAGCGCAGCGCAGCGCCGAGGTTGACCAGCGGATCGGCCCAGCCGGGTGCGGCGGCGGCGGCCTCGCGGTAGGCCGTCTCCGCGCCGGACAGATCGCCGGCCTTGTGCGAGGCGAGCCCGCGCATCAACGCGGCGCGCGCGGCCGGCGTCGGTGGGACGGGTGCTGGCCGCGCGATGGGCTTGTCGGTCTCATCAACCGCCTTGCCCTTCGCGCTGCGGCGGGCCGCGCGCGGAGAGTCGCCAGAGCGATCGTTCATGCTCAAGATGTGCAGCGGAAACGGGAACGGCATGTTACCCCGGGGTATCGCTGGCGGAGTGCCGCTACGGCAACGTGGGCGGCCACAAAAGAAAAAGGCTCCGCAACAATCGTTGCGGAGCCTTTTTCGAATAAGCAAGCCTGACGATGTCCTACTTTCACGGGAAATACATCCCACTATCATCGGCGCTGAGGCGTTTCACGGTCCTGTTCGGGATGGGAAGGGGTGGGACCACCTCGCTATGGTCGTCAGGCAAAAACGGACGACCTCTTGTTCGCACGCCGCGTGGAGAGCGGCCTGCTACAAAAGATCCAACTCAGAAGAAGCAAGCCGCGCCGAACGGCGCGGCGGTTGCGATCGCTTGACTCTCAGCCGACCTCGAGAACGAGGCAGCACGATTATGGGATCAAGCCGCACGGGCAATTAGTACCGGTTAGCTTCAGACCTTACAGCCCTTCCACACCCGGCCTATCAACGTCCTGGTCTCGGACGACCCTTAAGGGAGGTCAAGCCTCCGGGAAGACTCATCTTCAGGCAAGTTTCCCGCTTAGATGCTTTCAGCGGTTATCTCTTCCGCACGTAGCTACCCGGCAATGCCACTGGCGTGACAACCGGTACACCAGAGGTGCGTCCACTCCGGTCCTCTCGTACTAGGAGCAGCCCCCGTCAATCTTCCAGCGCCCACGGCAGATAGGGACCAAACTGTCTCACGACGTTTTGAACCCAG
>JAJTHJ010000015.1 GCA_021298875.1 Burkholderiales bacterium
GATGCTGGCGGCGTGGTCTGTGCGCTTCGGGTCTTCGGTCTTCCCTCACCCCAACCCCTCTCCCGAGGGGAGAGGGGCATTAAACCCTCCCCCGCCGGGGGAGGGTGGCCGCGTAGCGGCCGGGTGAGGGAAGGCTGCCGCGCCGGGGCAGGGCTTGCCGCGTTGCTGCGAACTACTTGGCGAGGAACCCCGCCTCCTTCATCAACTGCAAGTGACGCGCTTCTTCCTTGCCGAGCCAGGCGACGAGGGCCTCGCCTTGCAGCGCCGTATCGTTAAACGCACCTTTGTCCATGAACTCTTTCCACTCCGGCGTGGCACGCACTTTGTTCAGCAGGTCGACGTAGTAGGCGATCTGCGCCGGAGTCACCCCCGGCGCCATGAAGATGCCGCGCAGCATCAGGTAAGTCACGTCGATGCCGGACTGGGCGCAGGTCGGGATGTCGTTCCAGCTTTGCGTCGCGGTGACCTTGGCCTTGTACGGCATCCGCTCCTTGTCGAATACGCACAGCGGCCGCAACTGGCCGGCGCGCCATTGGGCGACCGCCTCGATCGGGTTGTTGACGGTCGAATCGATGTGCTTGCCCACCAGTTGCACCGCCACGTCGCCACCGCCGCGGAACGGGACGTAGATGAACTTGGTGCCGGTCTGCTTCTCCAGCGCGACCGTGATGATCTGGTCTTCCTGCTTGGAGCCGGTGCCGCCCATTTTCATCTTGCTCGGGCCGGCGGCCTTGACCGCGTCGATGTACTCCTTGGGCGTCTTGTAGGGCGTCTCGGCGTTGACCCAGAGCACGAACTCGTCGAGCGCCATCATCTTCACTGGCGTCAGGTCGCGCCAGTTGAAATGAAAGGCACCGCGGTGGCCAGCGGCATGGTGAACAGGTTGGACAGGGTGATGACGATCTTGTGCGGATCGCCCTTGGAGCCCTTGATGTCGAGGAAGCCCTCGGCGCCCGCGCCGCCGCTCTTGTTGACGACGACCATCGGCTGCTTCATCAGGTTGTGCTTGGCGATGACCGTCTGGATGAAGCGCGCCATCTGGTCGGCGCCGCCGCCGGTGCCGGCCGGGACAATGAACTCCACCGTCTTGGTCGGCTCCCAGCCTTGTGCGACGGCTGGGGTGCCCATAACGACGCCAGCGGCGAGAACGGCCGCCGTTAACCACTTGCCGGAGTTGCCCGCACCCGGTCGGGCGCGCAAGGAGACTGCATTCACCGGAATTCCGCCAAAGGAAAGAACAAACAAGTCGAAAAGCAACCAGCTGGGCGGGCGCGCTCTGCGCTGCGTGTCGCCAACTCTGAAACTCAATGTAACAGCGGGTTAACGAACCGGCGGGGTCGATTTTGCGGACAAGAAAACAGCCTTCCGAATAGTGAAACGACGCCCGCAGCCCCGACTGGCGCCAGTGGTAACTTCGCGCCCCACGACGCCGGCCAACGGCGTTGTTTTTTTCCGAGGGGCGGGTTCGATGAAGCTGTGTGTGGTCGGCGCCGGCGCGATCGGCGGGTATCTCGCGGTGCGCCTGGCCGGCGCCGGTGCGCAGGTGAGCGTGGTGATCCGCGGCGCCAATTTGCAGGCGGTGCGCGCGCAGGGCATGAAGCTCATCAACGAAGACGGCTCCGAGCAGATTGCGCAGGTGGCCGCGACCGATCGCATGGCCGAGCTTGGCGTGCAAGACGTGGTGCTCCTTGGCATGAAGGCGCACCAGGTGGCGCCGGTGGTGCCGGAACTGATGACGCTGATCGGCCCCGAAACACTCGTCGTCACCGCGCAAAATGGCATCCCATGGTGGTACTTCCACAAGACCGGCGGCGCGTACGAAGGGCGGCGGATCGAGGCGGTCGATCCGGGCGGCGCGATCTCGTCCGCCTTGCCGGTGGATCGCACCATCGGCTGCATCGTCTACCCGGCGGCGGAACTGGAAGCGCCCGGCGTGATCCGCGTGGTCGAAGGCAACCGTTTCCCGCTCGGCGAACTGGACGGCGCCGACACCGAGCGCGTGCGCACACTCGCCACGCTGTTCCGTGCCGCAGGCTTCAAGACGCCGATACTGTCGGACATCCGCTCGGAGATCTGGCTGAAGCTCTGGGGCAACTTGAGCTTCAATCCGATCAGCGCGCTCACTCACGCCACGCTGCAAGACATCTGCCGCTTTGCGCCCACGCGCGCGCTGGCCGCGTCGATGATGACCGAGGCGCAGGTCATTGGCACCAAACTCGGCGTGCCGTTCAAAGTGTCGCTGGAAAAACGCATCGCCGGCGCCGAGGCGGTCGGCGCGCACAAGACTTCGATGCTGCAAGACGTGGAACGCGGCCGCGTGCTGGAACTCGATGCGCTGGTCAAGAGCGTGATCGAACTCGGGCAAATCACTGAGACGCCGACGCCGACGATTGAAGCCGTGTACGCGCTGGCGGCGCTGCTCGCCAAGACGCTCGCTGATAGCAACGGGCGGTTGAAGGTGACCACGTAATTTCCCCTCCCCTTCAAGGGGAGGGGCAGGGGTGGGGATGGGTTGTAAGGAGTGCCGCTTCGATCAAAGTCCCACCCGACCACCCATCCCCCTCCCAGCCGCTCCGCGGCCACGGCGCGCCTTGCAGGGCGCGCCGGCTGCGGCGGCGCGAAGCTACGCTTCGCGAAACCCCGCCTCGCCCCGCTTGAAGGGGGAGGAGAGAAAAGCCCGCTTTTGAGGAGTAATCGATGCAACGCCAATCCACAATTTCCGCCCTGCTCACCGCCGGTGCCGACTCCGCCACGGCCTTTGGCGCCCCGGGCGGCGCACCGCTCACTTACGCGGCGCTGCGCGCGCATGTGCAACGCACGGTGGCTGTGCTCAACGGGCTCGGCACCGGCCGCGGCGATCGCGTCGCCATCGTGCTGCCCAACGGACCGGAAATGGCGAGCGCGTATGTGGCGGTCGCCGCGGGCTGTGCAGCCTGCCCGCTGAACCCGGCCTACCGGGCCGACGAGTTCGAGTTTTATCTCGCCGACCTGCGCGCCAAGGCACTGCTGGTCGAGCGTGGCAGCACTTCACCTGCGGTAGAAGTCGCGCGCAAGCTCGGCGTGCGGGTGCTGGAATTGACGCCGAGCGGCGAGGGCAGCGGTGCCTTCACGCTGGCGCCGGCCGATGGTGCCAGTGGCGCGCCCGCCGCCGAAGGAGGCATGGCCCAGCCGCAGGACGTGGCGCTGATCCTGCACACCTCGGGCACCACCTCGCGGCCGAAGATCGTGCCGCTCACACAGGCCAACGTCTGTGCCTCCGCCTACAACATCCTCGGCACGCTCAACCTCACGCCGGCGGACCGGGCGCTGAACATCATGCCGCTCTTTCACATCCATGGGCTGATGGCGGGGTTACTGGCGCCGCTGGCCGCCGGCTCGGCGATTTTCTGCACGCCGGGCTTCAACGCGCTGAAGTTCTTTGCGTGGATGGCCGAGTGCAAGCCGACCTGGGTCACCGCGGTGCCGACGATGCACCAGACCATCCTCGCCCGCGCCGCGCAGAACAAGGACATCATCGCGGCCAACCCGCTTCGTTTCTTGCGGTCGTCCAGCTCGTCGATCCCGCCGCAGGTGATTGCGGAGCTGGAAGCCGTGTTCAACGCCCCGCTCATTGAGAGCTACGGCATGACCGAAGCCTCGCACCAGATGGCGAGCAACCCGCTGCCGCCGGCGGTGCGCAAGCCCGGCACCGTGGGCCGCGCCGCGGGGCCGGAGATCGCGATCATGGACGAGGACGGCAATCTGCTGCCGGCGGGTGCGACCGGCGAGATCGTGATCCGCGGGCCGAACGTGACCGCCGGCTACGAGAACAACCCCAAGGCCAATGCCGAGGCGTTCACCCACGGCTGGTTTCGCACGGGAGATCAGGGCACGATGGACGCCGAAGGCTATCTGTCGATCACCGGCCGGCTGAAGGAGATCATCAACCGCGGCGGCGAGAAGATCTCGCCGCGCGAGGTCGATGAGATGCTGATGGATCACCCGGCGGTCGCACAGGTGGTGACCTTTGCGGTGCCGCACGACAAGCTGGGCGAAGATGTGGCTGCCGTCGTCGTGCTGCGCGAAGGCAAGGCCGCCACCGAGCGCGAGCTGCGCGACTTTGTTGCCACCAAGCTTGCCGACTACAAGGTGCCGCGCAAGATCATCTTCATGGACGAGATTCCCAAGGGCACCACCGGCAAGCTGCAACGCATCGGCCTGGCGCAGAAACTCGGCCTCGCCTGATGCCGGCGCCGCACCCGCCGTCGCCGCGGCAACTGCGGGAGCGGGCGCGGCCGATGGCGGCGGCGCCGCGCAAGTCCGCTGCTGCGCGCCCGCGCCGCGGCTACTGGCGTCGCCACTGGCGGGGCGAGCTACATCTGGGCACCACGGTCATTGTCGGTGCCGCGATCGTGTGGGCGGCCTTCAGCGCGCTGCGCTGGGGGCAGGCGCGCGTCGACATCACCGAGTCTCCGGAGTTGTCGGCGGGCCTGTGGCTTGCAGAGGTGGCCACCTTGATGCTCGGTGCCGTTTGGTGGGGCATCGGCGTTGCCCGTGCGGCGGCCGCGCACAGGGAGCAGGGCGGCTCCAGCCTGGTGTCGATGCTCGCCGCCGCAGTCGGCGTGGCGGCCTGCGGCTGGGCGGCAATGGTGTGGTTTCAGTCGGCGCGGCACCATGCGCCCGAGGTCTGGGCGATCGCCAGCGGCAAGGCGGCGCCCGCGCAAGTGACGGTCGACGCCGCGCGCGGCGAAGCGGTACTGGTGGGCGACCAGGAGTTCGGCAGCAAGCGGGCGCTGCGGCGCGTGCTCGACGCGCACCCGGAGTTGCGCTGGGTGCGTTTGGAAAGCCGCGGCGGGCGAGCCCTTGAGGGGCTGCGCATCGGCCAGTTGATCGCCGAGCGCGGCCTCGACACGGTGGTGAGCGGCGAGTGCAGCAGCGCATGCGTGACCGCCTTTGCCGGTGGCTCGCGTCGGTGGATCGCGCGCAACGCGCGGCTCGGTTTGCACAGTGCCGGCGGCGCAGTGTCGGCCGAAGAGATCGCGCGCGTGAACGC
>JAJTHJ010000336.1 GCA_021298875.1 Burkholderiales bacterium
CGGCGATGCCGCCATCGCGCCGTTGCCGCGGCCGATGCCGAAGTAGTGCAGCCCGGCCGCGCGCACCTCGCTCGGATCGTAGAGGTTGCGCCCGTCGAACACCGCCCGCGCGCGCAGCGCGCGCGCCAGCGCGGCAAAGTCGGGGCTGCGGAACTCACGCCACTCGGTGACCACGGCCAGCACGTCGGCGCCGGCCAGCGCGTCCAGCGCGCTGGCGGCGAAGTGCAGCCCGGCGCGCGGCCCGAGCGCGGCGCGCGCGTTAGCCATCGCCACCGGGTCGTAGGCGCGGACCGTGGCGCCCGCGTCGAGCAAAGCTTCGACGATGGCGAGGCTCGAAGCCTCGCGCACGTCGTCCGTGTTGGCCTTGAACGCCAGGCCCCACAGCGCGACGCTGCGCCCGGCCGCGTCGCCGTCGAAGAAATCGACGATGCGGCGGGCCAACAGGCCGCGCTGGCGCGCGTTGACGCGCAACGCGGCGTGGATCGTCTCGGCCGGCTCGCCGGCCGTCTCGGCCGCGCGCAGCATCGCCCGCGAGGCCTTCGGGAAGCACGAGCCGCCGAACCCCACCCCCGCGTACAGAAAGTGCGGGCCGATGCGTGGGTCGGCGCCCACACCCAGCCGCACCTGTTCGATGTCGGCGCCGGTCGCGTCGGCCAGGTTGGCCATCTCGTTCATGAACGAGATGCGCACTGCCAGCATGCAATTGGCGGCGTACTTGGTGAGTTCGGCAGAGCGCGTGCTCATGAACATCAGGCGGTCGCGCACGCGGTTCAGTGGCGCATACAGGCGGCGCAGCGTCTCGGCGGCCACGCCATCGGCCTCGTCCAGGCCGATCACGATCCGGTCGGGGCGCAGAAAGTCCTCCACCGCGTACCCTTCCTTGAGAAACTCGGGGTTCGCGGCGACGGTCGCGCGGCAGCCGGCACCGCGGGCGCGCAGCGCCGCTTCGACCTGCGCCCGCAGTCTCGCTGCGGTGCCCACCGGCACCGTGCTTTTGACGACGATCAGCGTGTCCCGCGTCATCGCCGCCGCCAGCGACCGCGCGCAGGCGAGCACATGGCCGAGGTCGGCCGAGCCGTCCTCGCCGGAGGGCGTACCGACCGCGACGACGATCACCGTTGCGTGCCGCACCGCCGCAGCCAAGTCCGTGCCGAAGGCCAGCCGCCCGGAGGCGCGGCCGCGCGCGATGATCGCGTCCAGGCCGGGTTCGTGAATCGGAATCTCGCCCTCGTTCAACCGGGCAATCTTGTTCGCATCGACGTCCACGCACAGCACCTCGTGCCCCACATCGGCCAGACAGGCCGCAGCCACCAGCCCGACATAACCGCATCCCACCACGGAAACTCGCATCGCACCTCCCGCGCCGCGACCTCGCGGCAGAAGGACGATGCGCGCGCCGTGCTGCACGCGGATGACGCGGCGTCGCCGTCGCGCGGATGCCGCAGCTGGCGCGGCTGTCATCGCACCGTTATGTGACGGTGCGATGTTCGGGCGGATGAGCAAAGCCGCCGCTCTACTGCCGCCCGACGCTTGGAACCACGCGGCCTGCCGGGCGCTGATCGCCGATCTGTGGCAATTGCGGCAGCAACTGCTGGCGCACGAAGCGGCGCTGGCCAATACGCTGGCGGCGGTCGATCCGCACTTTGCGGCCAGCGCGCGCAACCTGGCGCATTACGTCGCGCTGCGCAGCGTCGATCTGCGCGCGCCGCAGGAGCAGCTGGCGCGGCTGGGCGTGTCCTCTCTCGGGCGCGCGGAGGCGCACGTGCTCGCCAACCTGGACAAGGTGCTCGGCATCCTGCATCGGCTAGCGGGCGAGCCGTGGCAGGCGCGCCGCGCGGAGGAGCCGACCGGCATCGGCAGCGGCACCGCGCTGCTGAAGGCCCATACGCTGGCGCTGCTCGGGCCGCGGCCGGCCGGGCGCCGCACGCGCATCATGGTGACGCTGCCGTCGCAAGCGGCGAGCGACGCGGCGTTGGTCGAGCGCATGGTCGCCGCCGGCATGGACATCGCGCGCATCAACTGCGCACACGATGGGCCGGAGGAGTGGCAGGCGATGGCCGCGCACGTGCGGCGCGCTGCCCGCGCCGCCGGCCGCCCAGTGCAGGTGCTGATGGATCTGGGCGGCCCCAAGCTGCGCACCGGCGCGCTGCCGCCGGGGCCGGCCGTGGTCAAGCTGCGGCCGCAGCGCGACGACTACGGCCGCGTGGTGGCGCCGGCGCGTCTGGCCTTGTACGCGGCCGGCACGGCACCACTGGCGAAGGCCCTGCCGGTCGATGCCCGTTGGCTCGCCGCGCTGCGGCCGGGCGACCGCGTCGATGTGCTCGACGCGCGCAGCGCGCGCCGCAAACTGCGCGTGGCGGAAAAGGGCCGCGCCCACGCGGTGCTGGAGACGCCGCGCAGCACGTATCTGACGCCGCAGACGGAGCTCGTGCGCGCGCAGGAGCACGGCGAGGCGCCGCGCCAGGCGCTGCTCGACATCCCGCCGCAACCCGGCAAGCTGCGCGTGCGACGCGGCGATCGGCTGCGTCTTAGAGCAGAGGGTGCGGCGCACGCAAAGGAAGGCACATCGCGCGGCGCACGCAAGGTGGCCGAGATCGGCTGCACGCTGCCCGAGGTGTTCGCGCAGGTCAAACGCGGCGGGCGCATCTGGTTCGACGACGGGCGCATCGGCGGCGTAATCCTCAAGGTCTCGCCCGCCGCAGTTGAAGTCGAAATCACGCACGCGCGCGACGCCGGCGAGAATCTGGCCGGCGACAAGGGCATCAATTTGCCCGACAGCGCGCTCGACCTGCCGGCGCTGACCGAAAAGGACCGCGCGGACCTGGCGGTGGTGGCGCGTTGCGCCGATCTGGTCGGCCTGTCCTTCGCCCAGCGCGCCGCCGACGTGCGCGCGCTGCGGCAGCGGCTGACGGAACTCAATGCCGCGCGCGTAGGCATCTTGCTGAAGATCGAGACGCAGCGCGGCTTCGAGAACCTGCCGCAACTGTTGTTTGCCGCGATGGGCGGGCGGGCCGCCGGCGTGATGATCGCTCGCGGCGATCTGGCGGTGGAGTGCGGCTATGAGCGGCTGGCCGAGGTGCAGGAAGAAATCCTGTGGGCGGCCGAGGCCGCGCACCTGCCGGTGGTGTGGGCGACCCAGGTGTTGGAGACGCTGGCCAAGACGGGTCGGCCGTCGCGTGCCGAGATTACCGACGCGGCGATGGGCGTGCGCGCCGAGTGCGTGATGCTCAACAAAGGCCCGCACATCCTCGACGCGATGCGCACGCTCGACGACATCCTGCGGCGGATGCAGTCGCATCAGGCCAAAAAACGCACGCTGCTGCGCGCGCTGAAGGCCTGGTCGCAGCCGCTGGCGCCGCCTGTCACGCCGGCGTCACCGCGGCGCACTAGGCTTGTGCGCACCTGAAGCAGACAGCACGCACCCTTGTTTGGCGCTTCCTTCTTCACCACCGAGCGCAGCGCACCGATCGCGGCGAAGGGACAGGCTTCCCCCACCGCCGCCGAAGCCCAGCCCGCCGAACCGCGCCGCCTGCGCGCGATCTTCGTCTCCGACATCCACCTCGGCACGCCCGGCTGCAAGGCCGAGCATCTGCTCGACTTTCTGCGCCATCACGAATCCGACGTGCTGTATCTGGTCGGCGACATCATCGACGGCTGGGCGCTGAAAAGCCGCTTCTTCTGGCGCCAGTCGCACAACGACGTGATCCAGAAAGTGCTGCGCCGCGCGCGCAAGGGCACGCGCGTGATCTTCATCCCCGGCAACCACGACGAGGCGGCGCGGCCCTTCGTCGGGTTGAACCTCGGCGACATCGCGATCCGCGACGAGGCGCTGCACGTCACGCTCGACGGCCGCCGCCTGTGGGTGGTGCACGGCGACTTTGCCGACGGCGTGCTGCATCACGCCAAGTGGCTGGCGCACGTCGGCGACACGCTCTACACCTTCGTGCTTTGGCTCAACCGGCACTACAACGCGCTGCGCGCGCGGCTCGGGTTCCCGTACTGGTCGCTGTCGCAGTACCTGAAGCACAAGGTGAAAAACGCGGTGTCGTTCATCACCGACTTCGAGCAGGTGCTGGTGCGCGAGGCGCAGCGGCGCGGCTACGACGGCGTCGTGTGCGGGCACATCCACAAGGCGGAGATCCGCACCGTCGATGGCCTGCTCTATTGCAACGACGGCGACTGGGTCGAAAGCCTGACCGCGCTGGTCGAAGACCTCGACGGCCGCTTGGAGATCGTCGAGTGGAAGCAGATCCGCGCGCCCGGCGCGGCGGTGCCGCGCTGGAGCGAAGAAGAGCCGATCGCCCCGGCCGCGGCGCCGCCCGCGCTGCTGCCGGTGCCGGCGGCGGCCGAGGCCTGAACCCCCCCCAAGCGACGGAGCGCGCACGTGAAGATACTGATCGTCACCGACGCCTGGCACCCGCAGGTCAACGGCGTGGTGCGCACCATCGAGGCCACCGCGCGCGAGCTCGCGGCCGCCGGCCACGTCTGCACCTACATCACGCCGCAGTCGTTCTACACCCTGCCCTGCCCCGGCTACAGCGAGATCCGGCTGTCGCTGCTGCCCTACCGGCGCGTGGCGAAGACCATCGCGGCCGAGGCGCCGGATGCGATCCATCTCGCCACTGAAGGCCCGCTCGGCCAGGCCGCGCGCCGCTACTGTCTGCGCCATGGGCTGCCGTTCACAACCGCGTATCACACGCGCTTTCCGCAGTACCTGCGCGCGATGTACGGCGTGCCGGAGCGCTGGACGTACGGCTTCCTGCGCCGCTTTCACGGCGCCGCGGCGCGCGTGCTGTCGCCGACCGGGGAAATGGATCGCGACCTGGCGGCCATCGGCATCGAGCGCATCGCGCGCTGGACGCGCGGCGTGGACCTCGCCACGTTTTCGCCGCAAGCGGGCGAGGCGCCGGCGGTGGCCGACCTGCCGCGGCCGCGCTTCCTGTACGTGGGCCGCGTGTCGGTGGAAAAGAACATCGGCGCGTTTCTGGCGCTCGATCTGCCGGGCAGCAAGATCGTCGCCGGCGTGGGGCCCGAGCTGGAGCGACTGCGCCGCCTCCATCCGGAGGTGCGCTTCGTCGGTCTGCTGGAGCGGCCGGCGCTGGCGCAGTTGTATTCGAGCGTGGACGCGTTCGTCTTCCCCAGCCGCACCGATACCTTCGGGCTGGTGCTGCTCGAAGCGCTGGCCTGCGGCACGCCGGTGGCGGCCTATCCGGTGGCCGGGCCGCTCGACGTGGTGGGCGGCTCGCCGGCGGCCTGCCTGAACGAGGACCTGCGCCGCGCTACGTTACGCGCGCTGCGGATCGATCGTGCGCTGTGCCGCGCGCACGCGGAGCGGTATTCCTGGCGGGCGGCGACCGAGCAGTTCGTCGCGTTGCAAGAGCGGATCGAACGCGGGTCCGCCGTCCGTGCCATCGCACAGGCGGCCTGACTGCGCCGCGCCTTCAAGTCGGTGTTCGCTCCGTCGGCTGCGGCCTTCCCTCACCCCAACCCCTCTCCCGGGGGGAGAGGGGCTTTCATAACCCTCTCCCACCGGGAGAGGGTGGCCGCAAAGCGGCCGGGTGAGGGAAGACCGCAACGATCGAGGCGCGGCAGCCAACGCGGTTCAGACCCGCCGCAGCGCTCAGCCTTCGCCGCGCATCGACAGCCGATACCCCAGTCCGCGCACCGTCTGCACCAGGTCGCGTGCGCCGGCCGGGGCCAGCGCCTTTCTGAGCCGCAGCATGTGCACGTCGACCGTGCGCTCTTCGATGAACACGTGATCGCCCCAGACGCTGTCGAGCAACTGCGCGCGGCTGAACACGCGCTCCGGGTGGCCAACCAGAAAACGCAACAGCTTGAATTCCGCCAGCCCCATTTTGACCGGCTGGCCATCGACGGTGGCCTCGTGCCGCACCGGATCGATCTTCAGCGGGCCGTATTCGAGCGCCTCGCCGCTCAATTGCGGCGCACGGCGGCGGAACACCGCGCGCACGCGCGAGACCAGCTCGCGCGGCGAAAAGGGCTTGACCACGTAGTCGTCGGCACCGGCGTCGAGTCCAGTCACGCGGTCGGCCTCGGCGCCGCGCGCGGTCAGCATGATCACCGGCAGCGCGCGGGTGCGCTCCGCGCCGCGCAATTCGCGCAGCAGATCGATGCCGGAGCGGTCCGGCAGCATCCAGTCGAGCACGACCAGGTCGGGCAACTCGCGCTGCACCTCGGCGCGCGCGCTGCGCGCATCGCCGGCGCGGCGGACGGCGAAGCCGGCGTTGCCACAGGCGAAGGCAACCAGCTCCTGAATGGCCGGTTCGTCCTCCACCACCAGGATCGCGCCGCCGGTGGACATCAGGCCTGCGCGATCGCGCGGTCGACCTCGTCCGGCGTGGCGTGGCGCACGTCGAGGCCGGCAGCGATGAAGATCACGTGCTCGGCGATGTTCTTGGCGTGGTCGCCGACGCGCTCGATCGCCTTGGCCACCCACACGGTGTCGAGCGCCGCCGAGATCGTGCGCGGATCTTCCATCATGAAGGTGATCAACTGGCGCAGGATCGCGCGGAAGCGCTCGTCCACGCCTTCGTCGTCGCGAATGATGGCCGCCGCCGCGGTCGGGTCGAGCCGGGCGAAGGCATCGAGCGCGCGGCTCACCAGCCGTGCGGCGATATCGCCGCCGCCGCGGATGTCGGGGATGCGGTTCATCCGCGCGTTGTACTTGTCGTGCATCCACTTGGCGGCGCGCGCGATCTTGGCCGACTCGTCGCCGATGCGCTCGATGTCGTTGATCGCCTTGGCCACCCCCATGATCATCCGCAGATCGACCGCAGTCGGCTGGCGGCGGGCGATCACGTGGTTGACCATCCGGTCGAGTTCGACCTGCAAGTCGTTCACGCGCCGGTCGGAGGCAATCGCCTGGTCGGCCTGCGCCATGTCGGCATCTTCGAAGGCGTCGAGGGCCGTCTTCAGCTGCACTTCGACCAGCCCGCCCATCTGCAGCACGCGCGAGCGCACCGCTTCGAGTTCCTGGTCGTAGATCTTGGAGGAATGTTCTCCGCTGGTCATCATGACGACTCCCGCACTCAGCCGAAGCGGCCGGTGATGTAATCCTCGGTCTCTTTGCGCTTGGGCTTGATGAAGATCTGATCGGTGTCGCCGAACTCGATCAACTCGCCCAGGTACATGTAGGCGGTGAAGTCCGACACGCGCGCCGCCTGCTGCATGTTGTGGGTGACCACGAGGATCGTCACCCGCTCCTTGAGCTGGGTCATCAGCTCTTCGATCGAAGCCGTCGCGATCGGGTCGAGCGCCGAGGTCGGCTCGTCGAAGAGGAGCAGTTCCGGGTCGGTGGCCAGCGCCCGCGCAATGCACAACCGCTGCTGCTGACCGCCGGACATGGCGAAAGCCACGTCGTTCAAGCGGTCCTTCGCCTCGTTCCACAGCGCCGCCTCGCGCAGCGCCTGCTCGGCCTTTTCGTCGAGGATCGCCTTGTTGGTCACGCCGCGCACGCGCAGGCCGTAGACGACGTTCTCGTAGATCGACTTCGGAAACGGGTTCGGCTTCTGGAACACCATGCCGATGCGCATCCGCACCTCGATCGGATCGACGCTGCGCGCGAGGATGTTGACGTTGTCCGGCATCAGGCGGATCTCGCCTTCGTAGCGCATGCTGGGATACAGGTCATGCATCCGGTTGAAGCAGCGCAGGAAGGTAGACTTGCCGCAGCCCGAGGGCCCGATCAGCGCCGTCACCTTGTTCTGGTAGACCGGCATCTGTATGCGCTTGAGCGCCTGGAACGCGCCGTAGTAGAAGTCGAGCGCACGCGCCTCGGCCTTGATCTGCGGGGTCCCGCCCGTGCCCGCGGCGCGTCCCGCCACGGGGGATTCAACCCTCACCATTTGATTTTCTTCCTCACCTGATAGCGCAGGTAGATGGCCAGCCCGTTCATCACCAGCGTCATGCCGAGCAGGATCACGCCGGCCGCGGCAGCGTTGAGCTGAAACGCCTTGTCCGGGCGCGACACCCAGTTGTACATTTGGATCGGCAGCACGGTGAACTCCGAGCGGATCCAGTCGAAATTCAGAAACGGAAATTCCGCCGAGAACGGCGGCGGCGGCAGGAACGCAATGAAGGTAAGCGCGCCGATGGTGATGATCGGCGCGGTCTGGCCGATGGCCTCGGCCATGCCGAGGATGATGCCCGTCAGGATGCCGCCGCGCGAGTACGGCAGCAGATGATCGGAGATCATCTGCCAGCGCGTTGCACCCAGCGCGTAAGCCGCCTCGCGTACGTGCCCCGGCACCGTCCGCAGCGCCTCGCGCGACGATACGATGACGATCGGCAGGATCAGCAACGCCAGGGTCAGCCCCGCGGTGAGCACGCTTTCGCCGAAACCGAACTGGTAGACGAACAGCCCCAGGGCCAGCAGGCCGTAGACGATCGAGGGCACGCCGGCGAGGTTGGTCACGTTGATTTCGATCAGGTCGGTGATCCAGTTCTTCTTCGCATACTCCTCAAGATACACGGCGGCGCCCACACCGATGGGCACGGCCGCGAACATCGTCACCAGCATCACTATGGCGCTGCCGACCCAGGCCGACAGAATGCCCGCCTCGGAGGCGCGCCGCGAGGGAAAGCTCGTCAGGAAGTTCCACGACAACCGCGGCAGACCGTCGATCAGCAGGTCGAGAAAGGCGGCAACCAGCACGAGCACGGCGAAGGCTGTGCAGAACACGCCGGCGGCGGCGAAAATGACCTGCCTGCGCTTGCCGGAGGCGATCAGAGTACGAATCTCGCCGACCTGCGGCGCTGCGACTTCCGTGGCGGCGGCGCTCATCAGTAGACCTTGCGGAAGCGCCGACGCAGGAAGTGCCCGGCGACGTTGAGGATCAGCGTCATCACCAGCAGCACCAGGCCGGCGGCAAAGATGCTGCGGTAAGCGACCGAGCCGTGTTCGAGGTCGCCGAGACTGACCTGCGCGATGTATGCGGTCAGCGTCGCTGCCGCTTCCATCGGATTGAACGTGAAGTTGGCGTTCTGCCCGGCGGCGATCGCCACCACCATGGTTTCGCCGATTGCGCGCGCCGCCGCCAGAACATAGGCCGCGACCACGCCGGAGACAGCCGCCGGCATGACGATCCGCAGCGCCACCTGCAGCTTGTTGCTGCCGACCGCATACGCACCCTCGCGCGTGCTCATCGGTACCGAGCGCATGGCGTCCTCGGCCAGCGAGGCGATGGTGGGAATGGTCGCCACGCCGACGACGATACCCGGCGCCAGCATGTTGAACCCCGGCAGCCCCGGCAGGATCGTTGCCTGCAGCAAGGGCGTGACGAACAGCAGGGCGAAGTAGCCGAACACGATGGTCGGCACCGCCGCGATCAGTTCCAGCGCGGGCTTGACGACTTCGCGTAGGCGGTGCGGCGCGAACTCGGAAAGGTAAATCGCGATGATCGTGCCCATCGGCACAGCGACGATGAGCGCGATGAAGGTGACCGTGAGCGTTCCGGCGATCAGCGGCAGGATGCCGTAGCTCGGATTGGCGAACAGCGGCGTCCACACCGTTCCCGTCAGGAACTCCCACACGGAAACTATTCGAAAGAAGGTCAGCGACTCGTAGACGAGGATGACGGTAATGGCGACGGTCGTAAACACCGCGACCAGCCCGGCCATCATCAGCAGGAACTCGATGAACCGCTCCTTCAGGATCCGACCGCGCTTGTGCTTGAGCGACTCGGACACGGCGGAAGCGACCGCATCCGCGGGCAGTGCGTCGGAATGAGGCATCTTGCGGGACTCTTTCACGGCCAAGCCGGCAGCGGTCGGAACGACGCCGGCAGATTACTCGCTGCGGGAGGCCGCGCGTTGGCGGCCCCCCTCGCGCCTGCACCCGGTGAAGGACTACTTGGCCTCCAGCTTCATCAGCTGCTCGATCGTCACACCGACCAGGTTTTCGCCGCCGAACTTGGTGCCCAACCGGTTCTTCGCCAAGGTATCGAGGTTGTACGTATAGGCCGCCGCGGGCAGGGGCACGTACTTGACTTCCTTGACCAGTTGCGCCGCGTTCTTGTTGTAGAACTCGACAAACTCGCGGACTTCCGGTCGCTTGACGGCGTTGCCGCTAACGTAGATAAATATCGGGCGCGACAGCGGCTGGTAGGTGCCATTGAGCACCGTCTCGGCCGTCGGGCCGACCGCCTTGCCGCCCTTCCACGAGATCGGCAGCGAGCGCAGCTTGTCGCGGTTTTCCGCGTAGTAAGCGAAACCGAAGAAGCCCAGCGCGTCCACGTCGCGCGAGATACCCTGCACCAGCACGTTGTCGTCCTCGGAGGCGGTGAAGTCGCCGCGGCTGGCCTTGGACTTGCCGGTGACCGCTTCGGTGAAGTAGTCGAACGTGCCCGAGTCCGTACCGGCGCCGAAGAGCTTCATCGGCCGATCCGGCCAGGCCGGGTTGACCTGATTCCAGCGCATGATCTTGCCTTGCGCCGACGGCTCCCATATCTTCTTCAGCTCGTCGATGGTGATTTCCTTCAACCACGTGTTCTTCGGGTTGACGACCACCGACAAGGCGTCGAACGCGACCGGCATCTCCAGGAACGTCACGCCGTTTTTCTGGCACTCGGCGATCTCGGCCTTGGTGATCGGCCGCGAGGCGTTTTGCACGTCGGTCTCGCCACGGCAGAACTTCCTGAAGCCGCCACCGGTGCCGGAGATGCCAACGGTGACGCGCGTGGCGCCTTTCTTGGCTTTCTGAAACTCCTCGGCTACGGCCTCGGTGATCGGAAACACCGTGCTCGATCCGTCGATCTTGACCAGCGCCTGGGCCAAGGCAGCGGAAGCGCCGAACGCGCCAATAGCGCCGATCGCCGAAGTCAACAGGGCGCGGCGCGCGAAAACGAACTTGGACATGGATTACCTCTCGGTGGGGTCGGTCGGACCGTTAATCGATACCGCGCGTTCAGGCGCGCTTGCAGTTCTTGCCGAGCATCTTGCCGCCGTGCTCGAGCGCGATGCCGTTGGCACCCCGCAGCATCAGCTTGAAGCCCTCGCCGGAAAACGCGTCGTCGCCGGCGCGCGACAGCTCCGCGGCGCCGCTGTGCGAGCGCACGCGCACGGTTCCGGTATCGACGCTGTAACGGGCCTGAAAGTCCTGGCCCTCGCAGTCGAAGGAAACGAACTTGCCGGCTTCCATGCCGGCGGGGGCCGGTGCCGTGGTGGCGCAGGCGGCGAGCGCCAGCGTGACGGCACCGATGGCAAATACACGAGTGGTCATTTCACGTAGCTCCTTGGTGATGACCTGTGCATACTGCCGGGTGCGGGTGACCGCTTGATGACATGTCACGCGGCGACCAAAAAGCCCGGATAGCGGCGCGGCCGGCGGTCCGCCCGACCCGCGGCTCAAGCGATCGTCGCCGCAATCCGCCGCGCCAGCGCCTCGGCCAGCTCGGCGTCCGCGCACTCGACCATCACGCGCAGTACCGGCTCGGTGCCGGACGGGCGGATCAGCACGCGGCCGGCGCCGGCCAGCTCGCGCTCGACCGCCGCGATCTCCGCCGCCAGCGGCGCGTGTCCCTGCCAGTCGAAGCCGGGCGACATCTTCACGTTGACCAGCGACTGCGCCAGCAGCGGAAGATCGGCGGTCAGTTCCGCCAGGCTGGCGCCGGAATGGCGCATCGCCGCCAGCACCTGCAAGGCGCTGACGATGCCGTCGCCGGTGGTGTGGCGATCCAGACACAGCAGATGGCCGGAACCTTCGCCGCCCCAGCGCCAGCCGCGCTGCTCCAGCAGTTCGAGCACGTAGCGGTCGCCGACCTTGGCGCGCGCAAAGGGCACGCCCAGCTCCGCAAAGCGCCGCTCCAACGCGTAGTTGGTCATCAGGGTGCCGACCGCGCCGTCCACCGGGCCGCTGCGCATCCGGTCGCGGACGATCACGTACAGCAACTGGTCGCCGTCGTAGAGGGTGCCGTCGCCATCGGCGATCAACACGCGGTCGGCGTCGCCATCCAGCGCGATGCCCAGATCGGCCTCGTGCGCCTGCACCCGGTCGGCCAGAAAGTCGCCGTGGGTGGCGCCCACGCCGTCGTTGATGTTGAAGCCATTGGGCTCGTTGCCGATGGCGACGACCTCGGCGCCCAGTTCATGAAACACGTCCGGCGCAACGTGGTAGGCCGCGCCGTGCGCGCAGTCGACGACGATCTTCAGCCCGCGCAGATCGAGCTCGGTCGGAAACGTGCTCTTGCAGTATTCGACGTAGCGGCCGGCCGCGTCGTCCAGCCGCCGCGCGCGGCCCAATTGCCGCGACTCCACGCAGGTGTAGGGGCGCTCGAGTTCGGCTTCGATCTGCGCCTCGACCGCGTCCGGCAGCTTCTTGCCGGCAGCCGAGAAGAACTTGATGCCATTGTCGGCAAACGGGTTATGCGAGGCGCTGATCACCACGCCCGCGTCGAGCCGCTGCGCGCGCGTGAGGTAGGCCACCGCCGGCGTGGGCAGCGGGCCGCACAGCACGACGTCCACGCCGGCGCTGGAAAAGCCCGCCTCCAGCGAGGCTTCCAGCATGTAGCCGGAGATGCGCGTGTCCTTGCCGATCAACACCGTCGGACGAGCAGCGCGCCGCTCGGTGGCGAGCCGCGCCAGCACGCGGCCCGCGGCCTGACCCAGCTTGAGGACGAACTCCGGCGTAATCGGCGCCCGGCCCACGGTGCCGCGGATGCCGTCGGTGCCAAAGTGCTTGCGACTCATCTTGCCTCTCCGTGTTCTTCTAGCGCCTGCCACACCGCCAGCGCATCACGCGTGGCCGCCACGTCGTGCACGCGGACGATATTCGCGCCCCGCTGCACGGCCAGCAGCGCCGCCGCGACCGAGGCCGCCAAGCGATCGGTCACCGGCTTGCCTGTAATCGCGCCGAGCATCGACTTGCGCGACAGCCCGGCCAGCACCGGCTGGCCAAACGCCGCAAGCGCATCCAAGCCGCGCAGCAAGGCGAGATTATGTTCGAGCGTCTTTCCGAAGCCGAAGCCAGGGTCGAGCGCGATGCGCTCCGGCGCAACGCCCGCAACCAGCACGGCGTCGCGCCGGGCCGCGAGAAACCGCGCCACCTCCGCCACCACGTCGTCGTAGCGCGGTTCGAGCTGCATGGTGCGTGGCGCGCCCTGCATGTGCATCAGCACCACGCCGCAGTCGCTCGCGGCCACGGCGTCGACGGCGCCCGGCGCAACCAGCGCGCGCACGTCGTTGACGATGGATGCGCCGGCCGCCAAAGCCGCTCGCATCACCTCCGGCTTGCTGGTATCGACCGAGATCGGCTTGCCGCAGTCGCGCAGCGCCTCGATCAAGGGGATCGTGCGCGACAGTTCGTCTTCGGTACCGACTTCGGCGGCGCCGGGGCGGCTCGATTCGCCGCCGATGTCGAGGATGTCGGCGCCTTCATCGAGCAGGCGCCGGGCCTGCGCCAATGCCGTGTCGAAGCGCGCGAACTGCCCGCCATCGGAAAACGAGTCCGGCGTGACGTTGACCACGCCCATCACGAGCGGGCGGTCGAGCGGCAGGCGAAAGCGGCCGCAGTGCCACTCGCGGAGGCGCGACGCAGATGTCACGAGCGATGCTGGGCAAGAGCCTCGGTCGTCCCGGCGCAGGCCGGGAACCAGTGTCTTGACACCCGAGACGCCACTGGGTCCCGGCCTGCGCCGGGACGACGTTTATCCCTACGCCGGCTGCGCCGCCCCGGCCACCGCGCCGGGCGTGCTCGGCCCGCTGCTGGGCGTGGCCGGCGGCGTTGTGGACTTCGGCGCGCGCGGCGGCTTGCCGGACATGATGTCGTCGATCTGCTCCATGTCGATGGTTTCCCATTCGAGCAGCGCCTTGGTCATCGCCTCAACCTTGTCGCGGTTTTCTTCTAGCAGCCGACGCGCCAGCGCGTATTGCTCGTCGATGATCCGGCGGATTTCGGAGTCCACCTTCCGCATCGTCGCCTCCGACACGTGCGTGGTGCGGGTGATCGAGCGGCCAAGAAAGACTTCGCCTTCGTTCTCGGCGTAGACCATCGGGCCGAGCGCGTCGCTCATGCCGTAGCGGGTGACCATGTCGCGCGCCATTTGCGTGGCGCGCTCGAAGTCGTTGGAGGCGCCCGTGGTCATCTGATTCATGAACAGTTCTTCGGCGATCCGCCCGCCGAAGAGCACCGCGATCCGCGACAGCAAATAGGTGCGGTCGTAGGCGTAGCGGTCCCGCTCGGGCAACTGCATCGTCACGCCCAGGGCGCGGCCGCGCGGGATGATCGTCACCTTATGCACCGGGTCGCTCTTGGGCACCAGCCGCGCGACGATCGCGTGGCCCGACTCGTGGTATGCGGTATTGAGCCGCTCTTCCTCGGTCATCACCATCGACTTGCGCTCGGCGCCCATCATGATCTTGTCCTTGGCGCGCTCGAAGTCGATCATCTCGACCACGCGCGCGTTGCGGCGCGCGGCGAAAAGTGCAGCTTCGTTGACGAGATTCGCCAGATCGGCACCCGAGAAGCCCGGCGTGCCGCGCGCCAAGATGTCGGCCTTCACGTCGGGCGCGATCGGCACTTTGCGCATGTGGACGTTCAGAATCTGCTCCCGGCCGCGGATGTCGGGCAGCGGCACGACCACCTGGCGGTCGAAGCGGCCCGGACGCAGCAGCGCCGGGTCGAGCACGTCGGGCCGGTTGGTGGCGGCGATCACGATGACGCCCATGCCGGTTTCGAAGCCGTCCATTTCCACCAGCATCTGGTTGAGCGTCTGCTCACGCTCGTCGTTGCCACCGCCCAGGCCCGCGCCGCGCTGGCGACCCACGGCGTCGATTTCGTCGATGAAGATGATGCAGGGCGCGTGCTTCTTGGCGTTCTCGAACATGTCGCGCACGCGGGCGGCGCCCACGCCGACGAACATCTCGACGAAGTCCGAGCCGGAGATCGAGAAAAACGGCACCTTGGCCTCGCCGGCGATCGCCTTGGCGAGCAGCGTCTTGCCGGTGCCGGGCGAGCCGACCATCAGCACGCCACGCGGGATCCGGCCGCCGAGCTTCTGGAACTTGGAGGGGCCGCGCAGGAAGTCGACCAGCTCCTGGACCTCTTCCTTGGCCTCGTCGCAGCCGGCGACGTCGGCGAAGGTGATCGAGTTGTTCGACTCGTCGAGCATGCGCGCGCGGCTCTTGCCGAACGAGAACGCGCCGCCGCGCCCGCCGCCCTGCATCTGGCGCATGAAGAACACCCAGACGCCGATCAGCAGCAGCATCGGGAACCAGCTGATGAAGATGCTCATGAGCAGGCTCTGCTCTTCCTCGGGCTTGGCGTTGACCTGCACGCCGAACTTCATCAGGTCGGACACCATCCAGATGTCGCCGGACCCCGGCGAATAGACGGTGATGCCCCGGCCTTCCTTGGTCTTGGCGCGAAGGGTGCGGCCGTCGACCACGACGCTGTCGATGCGCCCGGCCTTGGCCTCGTCCATGAACTGCGAGTACGGCATGTCGCCGCCCCGGACCTGTCGCGTGTCGAACTGCTTGAACACGGTGAACAGGACCAGCGCGATGACCAGCCAGACCGCCGCCTTGGAGAACATGTTGTTCACGTAAACGCTCCTTCGCGGCCCGCCACGCGGCGAGCCCGGTCGAATCGACTCATTCTACCCCCGATCGGCCCCCGGAACCGGCCGCCCGTCCATTGTCAAGCCCCGGACGACACCACGGATTCACCGGTGCCCTGCTTCAGACGCCGTCCCAGCAGGTAGGTTTCGGCCGACTCCGCCCGGGACGCCCGCGGCTTGCGCACGGCGATCGAAACGAACG
>JAJTHJ010000004.1 GCA_021298875.1 Burkholderiales bacterium
CGAAGAAGTTGTACAGCGGGGTGAGGGGAGTTTTCATCAGGCGGAAGCGGAAAGAGCGCCCTCACTCCTGACCCCTCTCCCGCTGATGCGGGCGCAGGGAGCAAACTCTCTCCCACATCAGTGGGAGAGGGTGCGAGCGCAGCGAGCGGGTGAGGGCAAGCGCGGCAAGACGCCGTGATGTTGAGTCAAACGGAGTCGGCTTACTTCTTCGCCGGCGCCGACTTGCGGTACGCGTCGATGATTTCCTTGCCCTCCGGGCCCGCCTGCTTCAGCCAGTCGGCCAGCATCTCGTCGCCGATCTTGCGCATGTCGGCCATCAATTGCGGCGAGGGGGTCACCACCGTCATCTTGTTCTTGCGCAGGATGTCGAGCGACTCGTTGGTGAAGCCGCGCATCCGCTCCCAGCCCTTCTTTTCGGCTTCGGCGGAGAGCTTGACGACGATGTCCTGCGTGGGCTTGTCGAGCTTGTCGAAGTCTTTCTGGTTGACGACCAGCATGTTCTTCGGCAGCCAGGCATCGACGGTGTGGAAGTGCGTCAGGCTCTCCCAGACCTTGCTGTCGACCCCGGTAGCGCCCGAAGACATAAAGGAATCCACCACGCCGGTGGCCAAGGCCTGCGAGAGCTCGGCAGCCTGGATCGTGAGCGGCTGCGCGCCGACCGCCTGGGCGATCTTCGTGGTGGCCGGGTTGTAGGCACGCCACTTGAGCCCCTTCATGTCGGCGCCGGACTTGAGCTCGCGCTTGGCGTAGATGCCTTGCGGCGGCCAGGCCACCGCGCAGAGCAGCTTCACGCCGCGCTTGGCCAGGACGCGCTCCAGCACCGGCCGCTGCGCCTGCCACAGGCGGTACGCATCGTCGAAGCCGGTGGCGAGGAAGGGCAGCGAGTCCAGTCCATAGATCGGGTTCTGGTTGGCGAGCAGGCTCATCAGCAACTCGCCCATCTGCGCCTGACCCGACTCCACCGCGCGCATGATTTCCGGCGCCTTGAAGAGCGACCCGTTCGGGTGCACGGTGATCTTCAACTTGCCGCCGGTGGCGGTGTCCACGTCCTTGGCAAAAAGGCTCAGCGTGACCGTGTGCGGATTGCCGATCGGGTAGCCCGTTGGCATGTCCCACTTGACTTGGGCTTGGGCGAGCGGGGCAGTGCCGACGGCGAGCAGCGTGGCGGCGGTGAGCAGAATGCGGCGGGTCGGGTGCATGCGATTCCTCGGTCGGTGGTGGGGGAGCGAAAAACGATTGCCACGCTAACAGCGGCCAGTTAGCATGTCAACGAATTCTTGATAAACTGCCAACGAATCCTTGTCATGTCCAAGTCCGCCGCGCCGCGCCGCACCGCGCGCTCCCGCCGCGCGCCCGCCGCATCGATCGAGGCGGCGCCGGTGGTGCCGCGCCTGTTTGTGTCGTCCTCGCACCTAGTGTCGCCGCGAAGCCAGCAACTGTCGGAGTTCGAGTTCGGGCTGATCCTCGCCTCCAACGCCTTCAGTCGCTGGGTCGTGCGCTGCATGGCGGCGGCTGGGTTGAAAGACCTGTCGACGCTGGACGTGCTGCTGCTGCATCACGTCAACCACCGCGCGCGCGAGAAAAAGCTCGCCGACATCTGCTTCATGCTCAACATCGAGGACACGCATGTCGTCTCCTACGCGCTGAAGAAGCTGGTCGGCCTGGGGCTGGTGCAAAGCGAAAAGCGCGGCAAGGAGGTGGTGTTCGCCACCAGCGTGCAGGGACAGCAGTTGATCGACCGCTACCGGGAGGTGCGCGAGGCCTGTCTGGTCGCGGCGATTGCGGGCGAGGGCGCGGACAACGCCAAGCTCGGTGAGCTGGCGGCGTTTCTGCGCTTCTTGTCCGGCATGTACGACCAGGCGGCGCGCGCCGCAACCTCCCTCTGACTTCCAAAAGGCTTTCCATGCAGGCAAGACCCTGTACCGGTGGCCGCTGGCAATTCTGGATCGACCGCGGCGGCACCTTTACCGACATCGTCGCGCGGCGGCCGGATGGCACGCTCGTCACGCACAAGCTGCTGTCGGAAAACCCCGAGCAGTACCGCGACGCGGCCATTGCCGGCATCCGCCACCTGCTGGGCGTGGCGCCCGGCGCGCCGATCCCGGTCGAGCGGATCGAGGCGGTAAAGATGGGTACGACGGTCGCCACCAATGCACTGCTTGAGCGCAAGGGCGAGCCCACACTGCTGGTGATCACGCAAGGCTTTCGCGACGCGCTGCGCATCGCCTACCAAAACCGGCCGCGCCTCTTCGACCGGCGCATCCTGCTGCCGGAGTTGCTGTACTCGCGCGTGATCGAGGCGCAGGAGCGCGTCGGCGCGCACGGCGAGGTCGTGCAGCCGCTGGACGACGCACGGCTGCGCACCGAATTGCAGGCCGCTTACGACGCGGGGCTGCGCTCGGTGGCAATCGTGCTGATGCACGGTTACCGCTACACCGCGCACGAGGCGCGCTGCGCGGCGCTCGCCCGCGAGATCGGCTTCACGCAGGTGTCCGCTTCGCATGAGGCGAGCCCCTTGATGAAGCTGGTGGCGCGCGGCGACACCACGGTGGTCGATGCCTATCTGTCGCCGATCCTGCGCCGCTACGTGGAGCAGGTGGCGGCGGAACTGCCGGGCGTGCGGCTGCTCTTCATGCAAAGCAACGGCGGGCTGACCGACGCGCACCGTTTCCAGGGCAAGGACGCGATCCTCTCCGGGCCAGCGGGCGGCATCGTCGGCATGGTGCGCTCCAGTCTCACGGCGGGCTTCGACCACGTGATCGGCTTCGACATGGGCGGCACCTCGACCGACGTGTCGCACTTTGCCGGGCGCAACGTCGCCGATTGCGAGCGCGAGTTCGAAACGCTGGTGGCGGGCGTGCGGATGCGCGCGCCGATGATGAGCATCCACACGGCAGCGGCGGGCGGCGGCTCGATCCTGCACTTCGACGGCGCACGGCTGCGCGTGGGGCCGGACTCCGCGGGGGCCAATCCGGGGCCGGCGTGTTATCGGCGTCGCGGGCCGCTGGCGGTGACCGACGCCAACGTGATGCTGGGCCGCGTGCAGCCGGAGTTTTTCCCGCGCGTCTTTGGCCCGCAGGCCGACCAGCCGCTC
>JAJTHJ010000077.1 GCA_021298875.1 Burkholderiales bacterium
ACACCGCCGGCAGGGCGTCGCCGCGGTCCACGACTATCGGGGCCGCTGGCGACGCGCCGGCCTCGCTTGCGTCGACTTCGAAGACCAGATCGACAGGCCGTTGCGCGACGTTGGCGGCGGCCGCCTGGATGCGCTGCGCGTACTGGCTGCGGACGGCTTCGAGCTTCAGCCGCGTGGGCGCCGCAATGCGCAGACGGCTGGCGGTGTGGTCGTATTCGATCGGCTTTAGCGGCTTGATCCAGGCGGCGAATTGTTGGGGCGTTAGTTCGCGCTCGAGCAGCTGAGCGCAGTCTTTCCAGAACGGAAGCATCGGTAGTGTCCACCTGAGGCCGGCGCGCCTCTTGTCGCGCCGGCGAAGTTTGTATGTCGTTATACGCAGGGTCTCTTTCTGGCCGGTCGGTCCGGCTCGGACGGCGCGCAGGTGCCGCAATCGGCCACCTGCGCTCCGCGAAAGAGGCCCGCAGTCTATCTTTGCGAAGGCAGCTTATCCACAGCCAGACGGATGTGTGCCCATTCACTTAGCACGCGAGAAGTGAATTTTTTTAAATATCTATTTGATAGTGTTCACTCGCATTCTCGGTTTTTTTTCAAGAGTAGCAAGGAGTTTTTTTGTGCCGCGGACAATGGTGTGGATAACCTCTGGATAACTTTGCGCGCGGGCCGGACTGGATCTTCGCTGCGAAACCTGGTTGGTCGCACCGGGCCGTTGCCTGCGCAGCCGACCCGATCAGCGCGACGGGCGAACGGCTTCGCCCGCAGTGGGCGCGACGAAGGCGACGCGCACGCGCAGGCCGCCGCCCGGAGCGTCGCCCAACTCCACCCGCGCGCCGTGCCGTTGCGCCACGGCGCGGACGATGGACAGGCCGATGCCACTGCCGCCCGCCTCCGCGCCGGCGCCGCGATAGAAGCGGTCGAAGACGCGCGCCCGCTCGGCCGGTGCGATGCCGGGGCCGGTGTCGGCAACGGTCAGCACCGGAGCGCCCTGCTCTTCGGCCACGTGCAGTTCGACCGCGCCGCCGGCCGGCGTGTAGCGCACCGCGTTGTCCGCCAGATTGCGCACGAGCAGCCGCAGCGCGGCGGCGTCGCCCTGGACGGTGGCGGGCGCCGTCTCGACCGACAAGGCGATGGACTTCTCGTGCGCGAGGGGCAAGACATCGGCCACCGCCTGCTCGACCACCTCGCCCAGCGCGACGGTCGCTAACGGCTGCGCGGCCGATTCGCTGCGCGCCAGAGTCAATAACTGCTCGACCAGATGGCGGGCGCGGGCGATGCCGGCGGCGAGGGCGGCGGTGGCTTCGTCGTGCTCGGCGGGGCTGCCGGCCCGCCGCAGCAATTCCAGTTGCAAGGTCAGCGCGGCCAGCGGCGTGCGCAACTCGTGCGCGGCGTCGGCGACGAAGGCGCGCTGCGCGGCAAAGGCTTCGGCCAGCCGCGCCAGCATGGCGTTCAAGGCGGTGGCCAACGGTTCGACTTCGCTCGGCAGGCCGGCAGTGGGCAGCGGCGCCAGGGCGTCGGCCTGCACTTCGCGCACCGCGCCGGCCACCCGCCGCAGCGGCGCCAGCAGCGCGCCGATAAGCCACCACACGCCGGCCGCGAGCGGCAGCGCCACCCACGCGAGCGGCATCACTGCGCGCAGCGCCGCCTGGGCCGCCAGCTCGCGCCGGATCGCCAGCGGCTGGCCGACCTGTACCACCCGGTCGCGCGCCGGGGCGCTGAACACCCGCCAGGTCGTGCCGTCGATGGTCACATCGGCAAAGCCCAGCACGGCGCGCGGCCACAGCGCCGGCAACTCGCGCGAGACGTAGACCACGCTGCCGTCGGCCGCCCAGATCTGCACCGCATAGTCGAGCCGCTCCGAGGCAAAGGCGGCGCGCTCGGCCGGGGCGATCGCGCCCTGGTCGCGCAGCGACAGCGCCATCTGCCGTAACTGGTAGTCGAAGAGCGCATCGTTTTCCGCCAGCACCGCGCGGTAGGTCAGCGTGCCCACCAGCGCCATCGCCACCGCGAGCAGCGCCAGCAGCGAGGCGAGCAGGCGGGCGCGCAGGGACTTCATCGGCAGTCGCCGCGAATCAGGCGCCGGCGCGCGGTGTGCCGACGTAATAGCCGACGCCGCGCACGGTGCGGATGAAGTCTTCGCCCAGCTTGCGCCGCAGCTGGTGCACGTAAACGGAGACGGCGTTGCTTTCGACCTCCTCGCCCCAGCCGTAGAGGCGGTCTTCCAGCTGCGCCCGCGACAGCAGCGCGCCGGGGCGCAGCATCAGCGCCTCGAGCAGCGCGTACTCGCGCGCGGAAAGAATGACCGGTTCACCGCTCCGCGTGACTTGCCGGGTGGCGGGGTCGAGCTGCACGTCGCCCACCTCCAGCAGCGGCGCCGCGCGGCCGGCGGCGCGGCGCAGCACGGCGCGGATGCGCGCGGTCAGTTCGGCCAGCTCGAAGGGCTTGACCAGATAGTCGTCGGCGCCGGCGTCGAGCAGGGCGACGCGCTGCTCCAGCTCGTCGCGCGCGGTGAGCACGATCGCCGGGGTGGTGTTGCCGGCAGCGCGCAGGCCGCGCAGCACCTCCAGGCCCGGCACCTGCGGCAGGCCGAGGTCGAGCAGCAGCAGGTCGAAGCGCTCGCTGGCGAGCGTGCTTTGGGCGGCACGCCCGTCGCGCACCCAGTCGACCGCGTGCCCCTCCTGGCGCAGGGCGTTGCGCAGGCTGGCGCCGATCATCGGGTCGTCTTCGACGAGCAGGAAACGCATGGCCGTCGATTATCCGCGGACCGACGGGCCGGCGCGGTCGCGGTGCTCGAGCGGCGGCCGCCGCTTCAGGGCCGCAATCGCGACCGCGCGTGTTGGGCGCGCGCGTCGCTTGCAGATCGCCGGCAGCGGGTTGCGCCTTCAGCGCGCCTCAATGCCGGTGCCCTCGATCTCGAACAGCAGATCCGAGCGGCAGATGTCGGCCCGCAGCAGCAGCAGATCGGCGCCAGACAGGTGCCGCGCCAGCCGCGCGGCGGCGGCCGGGGTATCCGCCGCGTGGCGCAGGTAGGCGCGTCAAGTCATTCGCGCGGGTTCGAAACCTCGCCGTTGCAAGCGAGCGTTGGCCACACCGATCAGTGCGTCCACGTTGACGATCGATTCGTCGATCTGGGCAGCCAGATCGCCGGCGTGGCGCGTTTCGTGTCCGACAATGCTCGCGGTTCCCGAGATCAGCAGCACCGCCGTTGCCGCGGAGGGCAGCAGGCAGGCGCGCGAGAAAGCTGGCCTGCGCGGCCCATACTGCTGCGGATAACGGTAGGCGCTCACTTGGCGCGGATTCTCAAGCGCGAGAGGTGCAGTGCGCGCGGCAAGCCCCGCGACCGTGAGCGCCTGGCCACAATGGCCGAGCGCGCAGGCGGCGGGTGGCGCAGCGTCCGGGACGCGTCGTGCCGCGAGAAATGCCTGATGGCGGCCGATGTTGAATTGACGGTAACGCTCCAGCCCGGCTTCATGGCCATCGATCGCCGGTAGGTAGTTCCAGAAGCGCGGCGGATGAGAGAAGCCGGAGGCATCGAGCGCATCGAACAGTGCCCGGTAGGCGAAGGCTGTGGCGTCGCGCAGCGGGCGCGCGGGGTCAGAGGCGTCGATCTGCATGCCGGCAAAGGCCCAGGAATCCGACCACCCGATCCGCACGCTGCCGTGCGTCGCATGCGCGGTCGGACCATCGCCGCGCGCCAGCCAAGCTTCGTAAACGAGCGCGCCCGCCCCGCCGAGCACGGGACTGTGCACGGCGAACCACGGTGAGGCATCGGGCATGCAGGGTGCCGATGCCGCCGCACCGAATACCAGGCCGCCCAGGCTGCCGGCGGGCGCCGCCACGCCCCCGCCGAGATGGGCCCGCTGCACACCAGCAGGCGACTTGCTGAACCGCGATTGGGCGCCGGCACCGTCATCGCGCCAAAGGGCGGTCGACGCGGCGCAGAGCGAGGAGGGTATTGGAGCCGCCGAGAGCGACGCAAGTGCTCAGCGCCGTGGCCCCCTCGCCCAGGTCACGCCCCGAGCGGCCGGCGAGGAAGAGCCGGTCGGCGCGCCCCGCTTCGGTCTCCAGCGGCGCGATGGCCCGCATCGCCTCCCAAGGCAGCGGCACCCCGGCGGTGAGTGCGGCGCCCTGCCCCGCTGTGAGCGCCTCAGTCCAACGCAAGGTGCCGAGCTTCGGCACGCGCGTGTCGGGACCCACCTCACTCTGGCAGGCGGCTTCGATCAAGACCAGGGAATCGACGCCGAAGGGCTCGAGTTCCACCAGTGGCGCGACCGGCTCGGAATCGATGCCGCGCGTGGCGACGAACAGATGCAACGTATCGAGCGCGGCAGTCATTCCGGGAACACGTCGCCAGCGTTGGGAAACAGCAACTCTTCTGAAAGTTTAGCGTTTGCAGCGGTCGCGCTGCGACCCGCGCGCTTTGGGCGTCGCCGAGGCGCACTTGCGGGCGGGTCGCTCGATGCGTCGGAACAAGTCCAAGCGGGAACGGGTTGTGGAACGGGCGCACCAGCGCTGGCTCGCGCGGCGCAGGCGCGTTCGCGTCGATCGCCAGGCATGGGACGACCGATCCGTCCTCGCCCCAGCCCCGGCTGCCGCTTCAGGCTCATCTATGGGTGGGAAAACCGCGGTTTGACCGCCCCCCGCCGGATCGCGTTTAATACGGGGTTTTCGCCGCGCCGGACTGGCGCCGGCCCGAGCCCTGCCGCGCGCCGCCGCGGACCGCCTTACCGGAGCTTTCCCCATGGCCACCAAACGCACGTATCAACCTTCTGTCGTCAAGCGCAAGCGCGCGCACGGTTTTCGCGCGCGGATGAAGACCCGCGGCGGCCGCGCCGTGATCGCCGCGCGCCGCGCCAAGGGCCGCGAGCGGCTCGCCGCCTGACGCCGCCGCGCGTGGGCCTCG
>JAJTHJ010000065.1 GCA_021298875.1 Burkholderiales bacterium
AGCTCATGAGTCGTCCAACCTTCGCGCGGGTCGGACGTGCTCGCTGAGCGAAGCGCCCGGTTGCCGTTGCCCCGGGACAAGCCGGGACGACGAGATTTGCACGATCGGCACACCCGGCAACATCGGAAGCGCCGAGCTCATAGGCGCGCCAGCGCCGTCATAGCCGCCGCAGGCGGCGACTCATCCATCATCAAACCATCGCCGCCGCCGGCCGCCGCTTGCGCACCTCGGCATCGCTCGGCAGATAGTTCGCGCCGTCGGCATAGCGCCAATCGACCATCGTGCCGCGGCCGCCGCGGACGTCGAGCTTGCCGACGTAGGCACCCATCGTCGATTGCTGGTCGATCGCGCGGAAGGTCGCTGGGCCGAAGGGAGTACCGAACTGCAAACCGCGCAGCGCGACGATGAGCTTTTCCGTGTCGGTGGACTTGGCGCGGGCAATGCCGGCGAAGATCGCCTGAAAGGCCGCGTAGCCGACCACCGAGCCCAGCCGCGGGTGGTCGTTGAACTTCTTGAAGTAGGCGTTGAAGAACTTGGCGTGCTCCGGCGTGGAGATCTGGTCCCAAGGGTAGCCGGTGACGATCCAGCCGCGCGGCGTCTCTTCGCCCAGCGGGTCGAGGTACTCGGGCTCGCCGGACAGCAGGCTCACCGTCGGCACGCGCGGAAAGAGGCCGCGCAGATTACCCTCGCGCACCAGCCGCGGCAGGTCGGCGCCGAAGGTGACGTTGAACACCGCCTCGGGTCGCGCCGCGAGGATCGCCTGCACAGTGCTGCCGGCTTCGAGCTTGCCGAGCGCCGGCCACTGCTCGGCGACGAAGTCCACGTCCGGCCGCGCCGCCTTGAGCAGCGCGCGGAAGCTCGCCACCGCCGACTGGCCGTACTCGTAGTTGGGCGCAATCGTCACCCAGCGCTTGGCGGGCAGCTTGGCGGCCTCCTGCACCAGCATCGCCGACTGCATGTACGTGCTGGCGCGCAGGCGGAAGGTGTAGCGGTTGCCTTTCTCCCACACCAGCGCGTCGGTCAGCGGCTCGCTGGCGACGAAGAGCACCTTGTTGCGCAGCACATAGTCGGACACCGCCAGCCCGACGTTCGAGAGGAACGTGCCGGCCAGCAGATCGACTTTCTCGTTGCTCACCAGTTCGGTTGCGTGCCGGATCGCGTCGTCGGGCTTGCCGGCGTCGTCGCGGGCGATCACCTCGACGCGGCGGCCGAGCAGACCGCTGGCGGCGTTGACTTCCTCGACTGCCAGCTGCCAGCCGAGCCGGTACGGGGCGAGAAACTGCGGGATCGCCGAGTAGCTGTTGATCTCGCCGATGCGGATGGGTTTGGCCTGAGCGCGCGCCAGCGGGGCGGCCAGCGGCCCGGCGGCCAGGGCCGCGGTGAGCGCGCGGCGGCGGGAGGAAACGGTCATCGAAAAGCCCTTAGGTCGACGGGCCGCGCCTCGCGGGCCCGTGGATAGAATACGCGGCCATCGAGCGCCGCTCGCCCCCGTATTTTCACCCGCCGCGCAATGACCCACGTCGTCGTCGAATCCTGCATCAAGTGCAAATACACCGATTGCGTGGACGTCTGTCCCGTCGATTGCTTCCGCGAGGGGCCGAACATGCTCGTCATCGACCCCGACGAGTGCATCGACTGCGCGGTGTGCATCCCCGAGTGCCCGGTCAACGCCATTTACGCCGAGGAAGACGTACCCGAGGACCAGCGCGAGTTCATCGCGCTCAACGCCGAGCTGGTCAAGGCCTGGCCGTCGATCACCCGGATGAAGCCCCATCCGGCTGACGCAGATCAATGGAAAGACGTGCGCGTCAAACGCCACTTGCTGGAACGCTAGCGCGCGGCCGCCGGCGGCGCATAATCGGCGCCACATAAAAACGGTACGACGGCGCCGCGCGCCTATGCTGGGGAGAGACAACGGTGATTCTGGGTCCGGATGCTGTATCAGCTGCATGACCTTCAGCGCAAGCTGATGAACCCCCTGTCCGTGTGGGCGCAAGCCACCGCGGAACTTTTCTCCAACCCCTACAGCCCACTGGCCTATACGCCGCTGTCGCGCCGGCTGGCGGCGGGCTGCGACCTGCTGCACCGGCTGGGCAAGGAATATCCCAAGCCCGCCTGGGGCCTGCCCACCACGACGGTTGCCGGCAAGACCGTGCCGGTCGCTGAGCGGGTGGTGGTGGACAAGCCGTTCTGCAAGTTGATTCACTTCCAGCGCGGCTTGACCAACGGTCTGGCCAAGCGCGCGCGCGACCCGACAGTGCTGCTGGTCGCACCCCTGTCCGGCCACTACGCCACGCTGCTGCGCGACACGGTGCGTGCGCTGCTGCCCGAGCACGAGGTGTACGTCACCGACTGGAACGACGCCAAAATGGTGCCGCTCGCGCAGGGGGCGTTCCACCTTCACGATTACATCGCCTACGTGACCGAGTTCATCCAGGCGCTCGGCCCCGACGTGCACTTGATTTCGGTGTGCCAGCCGACGGTGCCGGTGCTGGCTGCGGTGTCGCTGATGGCCAGCCGCGGCGACCCCAAGCTGCCGCGTTCGATGACCATGATGGGCGGGCCGATCGACACCCGCCGCAGCCCGACCGAGGTCAACGCGCTCGCCACCCGCAAGACGCGCGAGTGGTTCGAGAACAACGTGATCTTCACCGTGCCGCACCAGTACCCCGGCTACCTGCGCAAGGTGTATCCGGGCTTCCTGCAGCACGCCGGCTTCGTGGCGATGAACCCGGGCCGCCACGTCAACTCGCACTGGGATTACTACCTCGACCTCGTCAAGGGCGATCAGGACGACACCCAGGAGCACCGCAAGTTCTACGACGAGTACAACGCCGTGCTGGATCTGCCGGCCGAGTACTACCTGGATACGATCCGCATCGTGTTCCAGGAGCACCGGCTGCCGCTGGGCACCTGGGACGTGCAGGGCGAGCGGGTGCGCCCGCAGGACATCAAAGGCGTGGCGCTCTTTACCGTCGAGGGCGAACTCGACGACATCTCCGGCAGCGGCCAGACCCAGGCGGCGCACGGGCTGTGCAGCGGCATTCCCAAGGCGCGCAAGAAGCATCTGACCGTCGAAGGCGCCGGCCACTACGGCATCTTCTCCGGCCGCCGCTGGCGCGAGATCATCTACCCGCAGATACGCAGCTTTATCCGTGAAAGTAGCGGGTAACTGCGGTTGACGACGGGAGGGGCGGATGCTCATTAAGCTTTTGGTGCCGTTTGCACTGTTGGTTGTGCTTAGCGGGAGCGCCGCGGGCCAAACCAAGTTCCTTGGTAACGCCAACGATGCGCGAGCGTCGCTCGACGGTATCGTTGGTTGTATCGCTGCCAGCAACTATTCCTGCGCGTGGAAGGAACTGCGGCCGCTCTCTGTCTTGCCTGCCGTCGAGCTTAATGCTTTCGAGGCGCAGTTCAATAGCCAACTGGGCGCGGTTATCCGGCGATTTGGTGAACCCTTGGACCTCGAGTTCTTGCACGAACAGCAACTTGGAACTTCCCTCGTTAAGTACGAGTTTCTTGTTCGGCACGAAAAGGCGCCGGTGCGCTGGACGTTCATCATGTATCGGGCCAGAAAGGGCTGGGTTCTAACGGACTTCAAGTTTGACGGCGACTTGCAGCGGTTCTTCGGTTCGAGATAGAACCATTCGAGCGTGAAGGATGCTTTCCGACCGCCTCGATGCCCTGCTGCCGCAGACCCAGTGCACCAAGTGCGGTTATCCCGGCTGCCGCCAGTACGCGGAGGCGATTGCGGCGGGTGAGGCCGATATCGACCAATGCCCGCCAGGGGGCGCTGCCGGCATCGACAAGCTTGCCCGGCTGCTCGGCCGCGCGCCCTTGCCGCTCAACCCGAAGCACGGGGTCGAAGGGCCGCTGCGGCTGGCGGTGATCGACGAGTCGCTGTGCATCGGCTGCACGCTGTGCATCCAGGCTTGCCCGGTCGATGCGATCGTCGGCGCACCGCGGCGGATGCACGCTGTGCTCGCCTCGCACTGCACCGGCTGCGACCTGTGCCTGCCGCCCTGCCCGATGGACTGCATCGCGATGGTGCCGGTCGATCCGCCCCGCGCTTGGACGCAGGCCGATGCCGATGCGGCGCGGGCGCGGTCCCACGCCCGCAAGGCGCGGCTCGTGCGCGAGCAGGAAGAAAACGCCGCGCGGTTGGCGGCCAGGGCGGTCGCCAAGCTGGGCGAACTGGACGCGCGCGACGATCTGACGCGCGAGCAGATCGACCGCAAGAAGGCGGTCGTGCAGGCCGCCATCGAGCGCGCCCGCGCGCGGCGGGAGGCGCAGACCAAGTGAAGTTCCTCCGGGGATCGTCTCGGATTGACGCGCGCGCCAAGAACGCCGGTCCGCCGCGCCGTCGTCCCGGCGCAGGCCGGGACCCAGTGTCTTTGGGGTCCACGACGCTGGGCCCCGGCCTGCGCCGGGGCGACGAAGGGGAGATCGCCGCTTTGTTGGACGCATGACAAGCGCATGAACCGAAGAAAGTTCCGATGAACCCGGCCAAACGCCAAGCGATCTTCGAACGGCTGCGGGCGGCCAACCCGCATCCGACCACCGAGCTCGAATACCGCACGCCGTTCGAGTTGCTGGTCGCCGTGGTGCTCTCCGCGCAGGCGACCGACAAGAGTGTCAACCTCGCCACGCGCAAGCTCTACGCGGTGGCCAACACGCCGCAGGCGATTGCGGCCCTGGGCGAAGACGGGCTGACGCCGTACATCCAGACCATCGGCCTGTTTCGTACCAAGGCCAAGAACGTGGTCGCGTTGAGCCGCCTGCTGCTGGAGCGGCACGGCGGTGCAGTGCCGGCCGAGCGCGAAGCGCTGGAGGCGCTGCCTGGCGTGGGCCGCAAGACCGCCAACGTGGTGCTGAACACGGCATTCGGTGAGCCGACCATCGCGGTCGATACGCACATCTTCCGGGTTGCCAACCGTACCGGGCTGGCGCCGGGCAAGGACGTGGACGAGGTCGAAGCGCGCTTGCTGAAGTTCGTCCCCGCCGAGTTCTGCCAGGACGCGCACCACTGGCTGATCCTGCACGGCCGTTACGTGTGCAAGGCGCGCACGCCGGAGTGCTGGCGCTGCGGCATCGCCGACCTGTGCGAACACCGGCCCAAGACGCCGGCGCCAAAGTGAGCCTGTTCAATCCCTCGCGTGAGGACGTGCGGCGCTTTTTCTGCGAAGCGCGGCGCAAGTCGTGCGAGCAGTTGCCGCTCACACCGCTGGAGTCGATCGCCGCGCGCTGGATCGACGCGCACCCCGAGTACCACGCGCTGCTCGACGACCCCGAGCGCGCCACAACCGAGGACTACAGCCCCGAACGTGGCGAGAGCAACCCCTTTTTGCACCTCGCGATGCACCTGGCTTTGGAAGAGCAGACCGGCATCGACCAGCCGCCGGGCATCCGCACCTTGCTCGAGCAACTGGCCGCGCGCAGGGGCGACGCGCACGACGCCGCGCACGAGGCGATGGAATGCCTGGGCCGGGTGATCTGCGAGGCGCAGCGCGGTACGCTGCCGGCGGATTCCGCGGCGATCAACGCGGCTTATCTGGAGTGCCTGCAGCGGCGATCGACCGCCGCCTGAGCGGGGTCGGGTGGCGCCGCCGCGACTTGCGCCGGAGCGACGCGCTCGCGTTACTTCTTGTGCGTCAACGGCCCTGGTAGCGAGCCGAGGTACGCGGCCAGGTTGCGCATGTCCTGCGGCGTGAGCGTCTTGGCGATGCCGCCCATCACCGGGTTCTTGCGTGCGCCCGAGTGGTAGTCGCGCAAGGCCTTGAGCAGGTAGTCGTCGTACTGGCCGCCGAGCTTGGGGTAGCTCGGATCGACCGGCGTGTTGTAGTCCTTACCGTGGCAGGCGGCGCAGCGTTCGGCGGCGAGTTTCTCGCCGGCGGCACGGTCGGCGGCAGCGGCGCCGCCGCAGGCGAGCAGCGCGGCCAACATGAAAGCAGTCTTGTTCATCGTGTGGCCCCTCAGTTCGCCTGC
The DNA here is from genome assembly GCA_021298875.1 of Burkholderiales bacterium. GTDB lineage: Bacteria > Pseudomonadota > Gammaproteobacteria > Burkholderiales > Burkholderiaceae_F > JAJTHJ01. The sequence continues at coordinate 5,986 of JAJTHJ010000065.1, forward strand.
GCGCCGCGCGAGGCGTAGTAGGCGGCAAGATCGGCCATTTGCTGGTCGGTCAGGCCGCCAGCGATCGCCTTCATCGTCGGGTTGTTGCGCTCGCCGCGCTTGTAGGCCTGCAGCGCCGCCACGATGTACGGTGCCGACTGGCCGCCGATCTTGGGCACCCGATACACCTGCGGAAAGGTGGCCTGGTAGCCGGGAATCGAGTGGCAGCCGGTGCAGTTGGAAATCAGCGCGCGGCCGGCTTCGGCGTTGCCGGCGGCGGGCGCCTGCGCGGCGGCCACCAGCGGGGCGGCCAGCAGCAGCGCGGGCAGGGTAAGGCGTAGACCGTGCATCGAGTGGGGTTCCAGCAGAGGGGAGGGCGCAGGCCGCAAGGCGGCATGCGCGAAAAAAGCGGGCGGATTCTAGCCAATGCCGGCGGGCTCCCCCTCAATGCTTGAGCGGCTTGTAGCGGATGCGCTTGGGCGCGGCACCCTCTTCGCCCAACCGGCGCTTCTTGTCCGCCTCGTACTCGCGGAAGTTGCCGGGGAAAAACTCCCAATGCGAGTCGCCCTCGCAGGCCAGGATGTGGGTGCAGATGCGGTCGAGAAACCAGCGGTCGTGCGAGATCACGATCGCAGTGCCGGCAAACTCCAGCAGCGCTTCTTCGAGCGCGCGCAGCGTTTCCACGTCGAGGTCGTTGGACGGCTCATCGAGCAGCAGCACGTTGCCGCCCGTGAGCAGCGTCTTGGCCAGATGCAGCCGGCCGCGCTCGCCGCCGGACAGTTGTCCGACCGGCTTCTGCTGGTCGCCGCCCTTGAAGTTGAAGCGCCCGAGGTAGGCGCGCGAAGGCATCTCGAACTTGCCGATGGTCAGGATGTCCTGCCCGCCGGAGATTTCTTCCCACGCGGTCTTGGTTCCGTCCAGTGCCTCGCGCGACTGATCGACGAAGGCGAGGTTGACCGTGTGGCCGATCTTGATCGTGCCGGAGTCGGGCTGTTCCTTGCCTAGGATCATCCGGAAGAGAGTGGATTTGCCCGCCCCGTTGGGGCCGATCACGCCGACGATGGCGCCGGGCGGAATCTTGAACGACAGCTTGTCGATCAGCAGCCGCTCGCCATAGCCTTTGGAGACATCGGTGAACTCGATGACTTCGTTGCCCAGCCGCTCGGCCACGGGGATGAAAATCTCCTGCGTCTCGTTGCGCTTCTGGTATTCGTAGCTGGACAGTTCTTCAAAGCGCTGCAAGCGCGCCTTGCTCTTGGCCTGCCGGCCCTTGGCGTTCTGCCGCACCCACTCCAGCTCCTGCTTCATTGCCTTGATGCGCGCGGCCTCCTGCTTGGCCTCCATCTCCAGGCGCTTTTCTTTCTGGTCCAACCAGGACGAGTAATTGCCCTCCCAGGGGATGCCGTAGCCGCGGTCGAGTTCGAGAATCCACTGGCAGGCGTCGTCCAGAAAGTAGCGGTCGTGGGTGATCGCCACCACCGTGCCGGGGAAGCGCAGCAGGTACTGCTCCAGCCATTCGACCGATTCGGCATCGAGGTGGTTGGTCGGCTCATCCAACAGCAGCATGTCCGGCTTGGCGAGCAGCAGCCGGCACAGCGCGACGCGGCGCTTCTCGCCGCCGGACAAGTTTGCGATCTTTGCCTCCCACGGCGGCAGGCGCAGCGCGTCGGCGGCGATTTCCAACTGGTGCTCGGTGTCGGTGCCGGCGTTGGCGACGATGGCCTCGTACTTGGCCTGCTCCGCCGCCAGTGCGTCGAAGTCCGCATCCGGCTCCGCGTAGGCGGCGTAGATCTCGTCCAGCCGCTGCTTGGCGTGGGCGACCTCGTCAAAGCCGGCTTCCACTTCCTCGCGCACCGTCTTGTCCGGGTCGAGCGCCGGCTCCTGCGGCAGATAGCCGATCTTCATGTTCGGCATCGGCACCGCTTCGCCGTCGAAGTTCTTGTCCTCGCCGGCCATGATCTTGAGCAGCGTGGACTTGCCGGCGCCGTTCAAACCCAGCACGCCGATCTTGGCGCCGGGAAAGAACGACAGCGAGATGTCTTTCAGGATCTGGCGCTTCGGCGGCACGGTCTTGGACACGCGCCGCATGGTGTACACGTATTGCATGGCGGACTCGCGAACGGCTGGGGCTGCAAAAGGCCGCGAGCTTAGCGGTTGCGCGCCGGCACGGTGGCGGCCGGGCCGGCGCCGAGGCAGCACCCCGCGAGCCCGTCAGTGGCTGTGCCGCATCCCGCAGTATTTGCCGATGCCGATGCCACCGCAGTCGCGCATCAACTGCGCCTGGCACTGCTTGTAGTCGGTGCTGCCTTGCAGGCACTTGGCCGCCGCGCCGTGCACGGCGGCCATCTGCCGGTGTGCGGCCAGATGCGCCGCCTCGTCCTTGAACTCGCCGGGCTGGCGGATCAGCCCGCAGTGCGGGCCGACCGCGATGCCTTTGCAAGCGGCGCGCAGCTTGTCGTGACAGTCCTTACCGCCGGCCTGTAGGCAGGCGGCGGCGGCCTCGTGCGCGGCGGCGATGCGGGCGTGTTTGTCGGCGTCTTCCTTGCGATGAGAGTCCTGGCCGAAGGCCGGCGCGGTCGCCAGCAGCGCGGCGGCGAGGGCGAGAGCGAAACGCAGTGTCATGTCGGTGCTCCATGAGCGGTAACAGGGCCGCCGCACGCGGAACCGCGCGGCGTCGGTGACGAGAGGTCGGGATCGCCGGCGCGGCTTGCGGCCGGCCGGCGTGGGGCAGTCAGCCGGCCGGCGGCGGGGCGCGGGAGCGATAGCCGTAGCCACCGCTCTGCGGCGGCGCAGCGCATGCTGTGGGCAGCGGTTCGGACCCGGCCGCGCGGTCCGCTACTGCGAGCACTGGCGCCGGCAGTGCGCAGCCCAAGGCGGCCGCGTCCAGCGCAGCGCAATCGTGCGTCTGCGCGTGATGGTCGTCGGCCGCGTGCGCCGGCGCAGCCGCGGTCGCAGTGGCAACCGCAGGATTCGCGTGCTCGATCCGATGCGCCAGGCCCAGCGCCTGGGCAGCCAGCAACAGCGCGGCCGACAGCAGCACGATGGCGGTGCATCGGCGTCGGAGCATCGATTGGCGCGGGGTCGGCCGATGGACCATGGAGGCAATTGTGCGCGCTTACCGCAGCGCCGCCTGCATCGCCTGGACGATCTGTGCCCGCAACCGCGGATCGTCGAAGGTTTGCAAGTGCCCGGCGCCGGGCACGACGATCGACTGCGCATTCTTGGCCGCCTTTGCGATCTGCTGCGAGTGGTGCAGCGGAATCACCGTATCGGCATCGCCGTGCAGGATCAGCAGCGGCAGGTCGAGCCGCGCGGCGGCGGTCACCGGGTCCTTGTCGGCATCGGGCAGCGCGGGCAGCGCCAATGGGAGGGCCGGCGCCAGCACCGTGCCGCCCGCCGCGTCGCGCGCAATGCCGCGGTAGCTGGCAAACGGCGCGTCGAGCACCGCCAGCCGCACGCCGGCGGAATCGGCTGCCAACAGGCGCAGCGCGGTGGCCGCGCCCAGGCTGTGGCCGATGACGATCAGCCGGTCCGCATCCACGCCCGGCCGTGCATGCAGCGCCCGCAGCGCGGCTTGCGCGTCCTCGACCACGCCGTCCAGCGTCGGCCCGCCTTCCGAGCGGCCGAAGCCGCGGTAGTCCAGCATCAGCACGTTGAAGCCCTGCGCCGGCAGCCAGGCCGCCAGCGGCAGATGGTTGCTCACGTTCGCCGCGTTGCCGTGCAGATGCAGCACGGTGCCCAGCGCCGGCTGCAGCTTGGCGGGCAGCCACCAGGCGTGCAAGCGGCTGCCGTCGGCGGCGGTCAGCCAGACGTCTTCGTGCGCGAGGCCGAACTGCGCGGGCGTCGTATAGACCCGCGCGTCCGGGTAGAAGAACAGCCGCTCGACCGGCAGGCAGCCGGCCAGCAGCGCGGCGACGCTCATCGCGATCGCTGCCCGCAGCCAGACGCCACGCGCCGTGGCGCGCCGCTCAGGCAGCCGCCTCCGCATAAGCCTCCAACAGCGGGCACGAGCACATCACGTTGCGGTCGCCGTAGACGTTGTCCACCCGCGCCACGGGCGGCCAGTACTTCTGGCGCTTGAGGCTCGCCAGCGGGAAGGCCGCTTGCTCGCGGCTGTAATCGTGCAGCCAGTTCTCGGCCATCACCATCGCGGCGGTGTGCGGGGCGTTTTTCAGCGGGTTGTCGTCGCGATCGACACGGCCTTCTTCGACCGCGCGGATCTCCTCCCGGATCGCGATCATCGCGTCGATAAAGCGGTCGAGTTCGCCCTTGGGCTCGCTCTCGGTCGGCTCGACCATCAGCGTGCCTGGCACCGGGAAGCTCAGCGTGGGCGCGTGGAAGCCGTAGTCCATCAGCCGCTTGGCGACATCCTCGGCACTGATGCCGGAGGTCTCCTTCAACGGCCGCAGGTCGAGGATGCACTCGTGCGCCACATAGCCGTTGCGGCCGGTGTAGAGCGTCGGGTAGTGCGGCGCCAGCCGGCGCGCGACGTAGTTGGCCGAGAGCAGCGCCATTTGGGCGGCGCGGCGCAAGCCGGACGCGCCCATCATCGTCACGTACATCCAGGAGATCGGCAGGATGCCCGCGCTGCCGTGGTTGGCGGCGCTGACCATGCCGACCTGGTTCTCGCCGCCGAACTGGCCGGGCAGGTAAGGAGCCAGATGGCTCTTGACCGCCACCGGCCCCACGCCCGGCCCGCCGCCGCCGTGCGGGATGCAGAAGGTCTTGTGCAGGTTGAGGTGCGAGACGTCCGAGCCGTACTTGCCGGGTTTGGCCAGCCCAACCAGCGCATTGAGGTTGGCGCCGTCGGTGTACACCTGCCCGCCGTGCGCATGGATCACCTCGCAGATCCTGACGATGTCTTCTTCGAACACGCCGTGCGTGGACGGGTAGGTGACCATCAGCGCGGCGAGCTTGGCCGAATGCGCTTGCGCCTTGGCGGTCAGGTCAGCCAGATCGACGTTGCCGTTGGCGTCGCACTCGACGACGACGACGTCCATCCCGCACATCTGTGCGCTGGCCGGGTTGGTGCCGTGGGCGGACTCCGGGATCAGGCAGACGGTGCGCTGCGTCTCGCCGCGGGCGCGGTGGTAGGCGCGGATCGCCAGCAGGCCGGCGTACTCGCCCTGCGCGCCGGAGTTGGGTTGCAGGCTCAACGCGTCGTAGCCGGTGCACTCGGCGAGCATCGCTTCCAGTTGGCCGATCAGCTCCGCGTAGCCCGCCGCCTGCTCGGCCGGCGCGTAGGGGTGGATGTCGGCGAACTGCGGCCAGGTGACCGGGATCATCTCGCTCGTGGCGTTGAGCTTCATCGTGCAGGAGCCGAGCGGGATCATCGTGCGGTCCAGCGCCAGGTCCTTGTCGGCGAGCGAGCGCAGGTAGCGCAGCATCTCGTGCTCGGAGTGGTGCGCGTTGAACACCGGGTGCGTCAGGAACGGCGTGGTTCGGCGCGCGTGCGCGGCGATTTGCGACGGCGCCTCGGCGTCCAGCGCGTCCACGCTGGCGGTCACGCCGAAGATCGACCACAGTTGTTCCACGTCGGCGCGGGTCGTCGTCTCGTCGAAGGACACACCGACCATGCTCTTGGCGTGCTCGCCGTCGAAGGCGCGCAGGTTCATGCCCACCGCCTGCGCCTTCGCATGGATCGCCGACGCGTCCACGCCGCGCACGACCACGGTGTCGAAGAACTGGCTGCTCACGGTGAGTCCCGCGCGTTTCAACCCTTCGGCAAAGATCGCAGCCAGTCGATGCACGCGCTGCGCGATCCGCGTCAGCCCGTCCGGCCCGTGATAGACGGCGTACATGCTCGCCATCACCGCCAGCAAGACCTGCGCGGTGCAGATGTTGGAGGTGGCTTTCTCGCGCCGGATGTGCTGCTCGCGCGTTTGCAGCGTGAGCCGGTAGGCAGGCTTGCCCTGCGCATCGACCGACACGCCCACCAGCCGCCCCGGCATCGAGCGTTTGAACGCATCCTTGCACGCCAGAAACGCCGCGTGCGGCCCGCCGAAGCCGAAGGGCACGCCAAAGCGCTGCGAGTTGCCGACGACGATGTCCGCGCCCCAAGCGCCGGGGGCTTCGATCAACGTGAGTGCCAGCAGATCGGCCGCCACGCAAAAGAGCGCGCCGTTCTCATGCGCCTGCGCTACGAAGGGTCGCATGTCGTGGATCAACCCCGCCGTGCTCGGGTACTGCGCCAGCACGCCAAAGTAATCCCCCTGCGCCATCAGCACCGGCGCCGGGCCGATCTTCAGCTCGATGCCCAGCGGCTCGGCGCGGGTCTTCAGCACCTCGATGGTCTGCGGGTGGCAATCGCTGGCTACGATGAAGACGTTGCTTTTGCTGCGCGCGGAGCGCTTGGCAAGCGTCATCGCCTCGGCCGCGGCGGTGCCTTCGTCCAGCAGCGAGGCGTTGCTGATCTCCATGCCCGTCAGGTCGCAGACCATGGTCTGGAAGTTGAGCAGCGCTTCCATCCGCCCCTGCGAAATCTCGGCCTGGTACGGCGTGTAGGCGGTGTACCAGGCCGGGTTCTCCAGGATGTTGCGCAGGATGACCTTGGGCGTGTGCGTGCCGTAGTAGCCCATGCCGATGTAGCTCTTGGCGACCTGGTTCTTCGCGGCCAGTGCGGCGATCTTGGCGAGCGCGGCTTCTTCGCTCAGCGGCGCCGGCAGGTCGAGCGGCGCGGCGAGCTTGATCGCGGCGGGCACGATGGCGTCGGTGAGCGCCTCCAGCGAGGGCTGACCGACGACCACGAGCATTTCGGCGATTTCGTCTTCGCTCGGGCCGATGTGGCGAGCGTGGAATTCGGCGGGGTTTTCGAGTTCGGTGAGGGTGGGCATGGTCAGTGGACCTATGGACAGATCGGGGACGACTCGTGGCGATGTGCCGGCGGCCAGCGGTCTTCCCTCACCCGGCCGCTCGCGCGGCCACCCTCCCGCGGTGGGGGAGGGTTGAAAGCCCCTCTCCCTCCGGGAGAGGCGTTGGGGTGAGGGAAGACCGCGGCCAACGAAAGCGAGCGAGGTGCCGCGGCGCTGGCTCCTTACTTCTCCGCCGCCAAGTTCTGCTGGTAGCTCTCCGCCGACAGCAATGCGTCGGCGGCGCCGGCGTCGAAGGGTTTGATCTTGAAGAGCCACGCCGCAAAGGCGTCTTCGTTGACCGCCTCGGGCTTGGTGATCAAATCGGTGTTGGTGGCGAGAATCTCGCCGCCGACCGGCGCGTACACATCCGAGGCCGCCTTGACCGACTCGACCACCGCGCAGGGCTGGCCGGCTTCGAACTTGGCGCCGGGTTGCGGCAGTTCCACGTACACCAGGTCGCCGAGCGCGTCCTGCGCGTAGTCGGTGATGCCCACGGTCAAGCTGCCGTCGGCTTCCTTGCGCACCCATTCGTGCGAGGTCGTGTACTTGAGGTTGGGGGGGATGTTCATTGCGAGACTCCTCGTCGGTTGCTGTTGCCTGCCTGTCTCTCGTGAAACGTGAAAAGTGAAAAGTGAAACGCGATGGCGGAGGCTGTGATCCGGGTGGGCGCCGGCTGTGGCACCGGCCCCGGATTCCGCTTCGCTTCATCCGGGCTCATGTTTCACATTTCACGTATTCAACGCCTTGCCATTGCGTACAAACGGATACTTGACCACCAGTGCGGCCGCCGCGCGGCCGCGCAGATCGACCTCGACGCGATCGCCCACCGCGACGCCCGCCGGCACCCGCGCCAGCGCGATTGAGCAGTTGAGCGTCGGCGCAAAACTGCCGCTGGTGGTCTCGCCCGCGCCCTGCGCGGTCGTCACCTTCTGATGCGCGCGCAGCACACCTTTGTCTAGCAGCTTCAGCCCCACCAGTTGCCGCGGCACGCCGGCCGCGCGCTGGCGCTCCAGCGCATCGCGGCCGATAAAGCGGCGCTCCGCGTCGCTGAAGTCCACCGTCCAGGCGAGGCCGGATTCGAGCGGCGTTACCGTCTCGTCGATGTCCTGCCCGTAGAGCGCCATGCCGGCCTCCAGCCGCAGCGTGTCGCGCGCGCCCAGCCCGCAGGGCGTCACGCCATCATGCGCAAGCCGCTGCCACAGATCGACCGCCTCGGCCGCGGGCAGCACGACCTCGCAGCCGTCCTCGCCGGTGTAACCGGTGCGGCCGATGAAGAACTTATCGACCATCGCGACGGAAAAGGGCTTCAGCGCATCCATCGCCAGCGCGGCGTCGCCGTCCAGTCCCTGGATCGTGTTGCGCAGAATCTCGCGCGCCCGCGGCCCCTGCACCGCGATCATCGCCAGCTCGCGCCGTGGCAGCAGAGACACGCGGAAGTGCCTGCCCGGCCCGGTGCGGCCGTGCTGCACGTCGTGCATCCAGGCGAGATCCTTGTCCGCGGTGCCGGCGTTGACCACCACGCGGTAGTGCTCGCCGCCCATCCAGTAGACGATCAGATCGTCGATCACGCAGCCATCGGCCCGCAGCATGCAGGAGTAGAGCGCGCGGCCGAAGGTGAGCTTGGCCACGTCGTTGGCGATCAGCGTGCGCAGAAACTCGCGGCTGTCGTGGCCGTCCAGATCGACCCCCCGCATGTGCGAGACGTCGAACATCCCCGCGTGCCGGCGCACCGCGTGGTGTTCCTCAATCTGCGATCCGTAGGCGACCGGCATTTCCCAGCCGCCGAAGTCCACCATCTTTGCGCCGGCGGAGACGTGCGTGTCGAATAGGGGCGTGCGTTTGAGCGTCATGCGGCACCGAAAGAGAGCAAGGGACGACGACCGACCGAAGTCGGACTTTGCCCCTCTGTCCTTGGTGCCTGAGAGTTTGGAACCGCGTGCGGTTCACTGCCCCTTCGGCGCCGGCCTCACCGGGCCGGTCTCTCCAGAGTCGCTCGCGCGGAACGGTTTTGGAACCTGAGCGATTACGGGCGTTGCGCCTTCGGCGGCGACCGAGGTTGCCGGTCGCGCTCTCCCGCGTCGCGCTTTGAGCGAGCGCGAACGATACACCGGAGCTGTACCCGACTTTGATCCGTCGCGGCCCGTGGCGGCCGGGGCGATGTCGATGTTGTCCTTGTGCATGCCCCAACCGATGTGCTGGGTGCTAGATTCCTTCACGGCCCGTCTCCGCGTGGGTCGGCCCGCAGGACCGCGGCAGTCAAACACGGATTCACGCCAGGAGAGGAAAAGGCCATGCAGTCGTTTCATCGGCTCTACATCTGCGCCGCGCTGGTCGCGGCGGTTCTGTTTGCATCGGGTCCGACCTTTGGGCAGGCGCCGGCTGGAGCTCAGACGAATTCCCGGTTCAAGTTCTCGACGCCCATCGCCCCGGGTGTGGCCGTGCCGGACAGGATCGAAAGCTCGATCGGCACCCTGAATCTGACCTACGGCTATCCCGAGGCCGAGACCGTCGAGAAAATCTACGACAACCTCGATCGATCGCGCGCCCTGCAGGCGTACCTGATGGCGATCCCGATCGTGAATCAGGCCGGCATGCGCGACTCGATTCGCGGTTTTGGACCCGACAACCAGACCGATGTCCTCTGGGAAGACCTCGTCGATGCCCGGACGGTCGAGCTGACGGCGAACGACAACACCATTTACAACTTCATCTGGCTCGACACCAAGAAGGGTCCGCTGGTGGTGGAGATTCCGCCCAAGGTTCTGGGCGCGGTCAACGACTTCTGGTATCGCTGGGTCGCCGATGTGGGGATCACCGGCGAGGATCGGGGCAAAGGCGGCAAGTACCTGGTGCTTCCACCCGGGTACAAAGGCGAGATTCCGGCCGGTTATGTCGTCCTGCGGCCAAGCACGTTCGGCAACTGGCTTTTCTTTCGCGCCTTCCTCGTCGATGGCGCCACGCGGCCGGGCGTCGAACTGGTCAAGAAGCACCTGAAGATCTATCAGCTTGCGGACGCGGCCCATCCGCCGGCGATCAAATTCGTCAATGCCTCGGGGATTCCGTCGAACTTCGTTGCACCCGGCGACTACGCGTTCTGGGAACTCCTGAACAAGGTCATCCAGGAAGAGCCCGCGGAAGGAAGCGATCCGACCACGCTTGGCCTGATCGCCTCCATCGGCATCGTCAAAGGACAGCCGTTTGCTCCCGACGCACGGATGAAGAAAATCCTCACGGACGCGGCAAACATCGGCGCCGTCACCGCGCGCACCATCGCCTTCAAAGTGCGCTCGAAGGACGCCTACTTTTTTCCGGACAGCACCTGGCGCCTGCCGTTCTTCGGTGGCTACAAGTTCGAGAGCGCACCGGGCGTGACGAACATGGACGGCTACGTTCAGTACTACTACTTCGCCACCGGCGTCACCCCCGCCATGGAGATGAAGATGGTCGGCGAGGGATCGCAGTACCCCTGGTCCGTGCAGGACTCGAAGGGCAACCCGTTCGATGGCGGCAAGACCTACAAAATGCGCCTGCCGCCCAAGGTGCCGGTGAAGGATTTCTGGTCCGTCATCGTGTACGACAACCAGACGCGCTCGATGGTGCAGACGGATCAGAAAGCCCCGAGCGTGAGCAGCCAGAACAAGGCGCTGAAAACCAACGCGGACGGGTCGGTCGATGTCTATTTCGGCCCGCGCGCGCCGACGGGACTTGAGAACAACTGGGTGCAGACAATTCCCGGCAAAGGGTGGTTCATGATCCTGCGCCTCTACGGGCCGCTCGAACCGTGGTTCGACAAGACTTGGCGACCCGGGGAGATCGAGCTGCAGCCTTAACCGGTCACTCGCCCGCGGCCTCTTCTCCAGGACGACGCCGCGGGCCGGAACGCAGCGTTAGCGATCCAGCCCCACGCGCCGCAATTGCGTCCGCAACCGCTCGACCTCATCCAGCAGGTCCAGCATCACCGCCACGCTCGCCAGGTTGGCTTCGAAGTCGCGCTGCAAGCGGCGGATGCGGCGCACGCGGGCGAGTTCGTCGCCGCCAAAGCGCCACGCCGGCGCGGCCACCGGCGGCACCAGCAGACCTTCGTCCACCAGCAGCCGCACGAACTGCGCATCGGCGCCGCAGGCGCGGGCGAACTCTTCCAGTTCCAGCCAGCCGTCTTCGCCCAGGCACACGCCAGCCACGATCGTCGTCTGTGTCATCGCTCAAGCCTCCAGGTCGCGGCGCGGGTTAAACGGCATCGCTTGCGCCATCTGCCGGTACAGCGCGCGGGCGGCCTCCGTGTCGGCCGGCGGCAGCGCGAGTTCCAGCACCGCGTAAAAGTCGCCGGGTTGCGTGCCGGGGATGCCGCGGCCCTTCAGGCGCAGCTTGCGGCCGTTTTGCGAGCCCGCCGGGACACCGACCTCCAACTCGCCGGTCGGCGTCGGCACCCGCACCGTGGCGCCGAGCGCCGCCTCCCAGGGGGCGACCGGTAGCGCCAGATACAGATCGCGGCCGTCCACGCGGTAGCGCGCGTGCGGCTCGAACTCCACTTCCAGATACAGGTCGCCGGGCGCGCCGCCGTTGAAGCCGGGGCTGCCCTGGCCGGCGAGACGGATCTGCTGTCCGGCGCGCACGCCCTTGGGAATCGCCACGCTCAGTTGTCGCTCGCGCAGGCTGACGCGACCCGCGTCGTCCAGGTCCGGTGTGGTGAGCGTGATCGTGCGCGTGGCGCCGCCGAAGGCGTCTTCCAGCGGGATCACGATCTTGGCGTGATGGTCCTCGCCCGCCATGCGACGCCCGGCGCCGCGGCCGGTGCTGTGCCGCCGCGCGGCGCCGAACAGGTTGGCGAAGAACTCGCTCTGCGCGGCGGCCTCGTCCGGCGCGCCCGTGAATTCGAAGCCGGCGTCCCAGTCCGGCGGCGGGCGGAACTCCTGCCCGCCGCGCAGGCCCTGCCCCAGCTTGTCGTAGGCCGCGCGCTTTTCCACGTCGTGCAGCACGTCGTAAGCCTCGTTGATCTCCTGCATCCGCGCTTGCGCGTCGGGCGCCTTGTTCAAATCGGGATGGTGCTGGCGCGCCAGCTTGCGAAACGCCTTCTTGATCTCGTCGGCGCTGGCCGTGCGCGGCACGCCCAGCACTCCGTAATAGTCTTTGAATTGCATCGGGGGGACTGTCGCGCAGGGGTGAACCGGGGGAGACCGCGAACTTTACGCGTCGCCCTAATCGCCTCTCGCGTCCTGTTTAGACTGCGCTTCATACCGCGCCCGCGTGGCTGCATCCGGCGGATACAGCCCCGGCAGCGGCACGCCGCGCTCGACCTCGGTCATGATCCAGGCTTCCAGGCGCTCCTGCTCGCGGGCTTGCTCGGCCACCTCGGCGGCGAGCGCGGCGGGGATCACCACGGCGCCGTCGCCGTCGGCGACGATCAGGTCGTCGGGGAACACGGCCACGCCGCCGCAGCCGATCGGCTCCTGCCAGCCGACGAAGGTGAGCGCCGCCACCGACGGCGGGGCGGCGATGCTGGCGCCCCACACGGGCAGGCCGCTCGCCTGCACGCCGGCCGCGTCGCGCAGCGCGCCGTCGGTGACGAGGGCGGTCACGCCGCGCTGGTGCATCCGTGCGCAGAGGATGTCGCCGAAGATGCCGGCGTCGTCGATGCCCATCGCGTCGACCACCGCGATGCAGCCGGCCGGCATCGCTTCGATGGCGGCGCGGGTGGAGCGCGGCGACGACCAGGACTCCGGCGTGGCGAGGTCTTCACGCGCCGGCACGAAGCGCAGCGTGAAGGCGCGGCCCACCGCGCGGGTGGCCGCTGTCGTCAGCGGCCGCGCGCCGCGCAGCCAGACGTTGCGCAGGCCGCGTTTGAGCAGCACCGCGGTGATCGTGGCGGTGGAGATGTTGGCGAAGGCGGAGGTAGGGTCGAGAGTCGTTTGTGGAGTCTTCATCGCTGGCGTTGATCGGTTTGCCGGTTTGTCTTTGCGCGCTTCGTTTGTCACGGTCTTCCCTCACGAGAACCCCGTAGCCGCGCGCTGGCAGGCGCGCGTCGCTCCAGCGGCGCAAAGCTCTCGCTTTGCGAATTCCCGCTTCCGCCCCGGGGGGAGAGGGGCTTTAGCGCACGCAGTCGAGGAAGTAGTCGGTGCCGTCCTCGCCGGCCTGTTTGACCAGTCCGTGTATGTCGCTCTCGAAGCCGGGGAAGCGCGTGTTGAAGTCGCGGGCGAAGCGCAGGTAGTCGACGATGCGGGCGTTGATCCGCTCGCCGGGGATCAGCAGCGGGATGCCGGGCGGGTAGGGGGTGAGCAGCACCGCGGAAACGCGGCCTTCCAGCGCGTCGATCGGCATGCGCTCGACCTCCCAGTGGGTCATGTGCGCGTAGGCCTGCGCCGGGGTCATCGCCGGCTCCATTTCAGACACGTACATCTCGGTGGTCAGCCGCGCGATGTCGCGCTCGCGGTAAACCGCATGGATCGCGTCGCACAGCGCGCGCAGCCCCAGAGCCTCGTAGCGCGGCTGCGCGCGCACGAAGCGCGGCATCACGCGGGCCAGCGGCCGGTCGTGGTCGTAGTCGTCCTTGAATTGCTGCAATTCGGTGACGAGCGTGTTCCAGCGGCCCTTGGTGATCCCGATCGTGAACATGATGAAAAACGAGTACAGCCCCGTCTTCTCCACCACGATGCCATGCTCCGCCAGGTACTTGGTGACCACCGCGGCAGGGATGCCGCGCTCGCCGATGCGGCCGTCCACGGCGAGCCCCGGCGTGATCACGGTGGCCTTGATCGGGTCGAGCAGGTTGAAGCCCGGCGCCAATTCGCCAAAGCCGTGCCAGCGCTCGCCCGGTCGCAGCAGCCAGTGCTCGCGCTGCGGCGTGCCCTCGGCCTCCAGCTCGTCCGGCCCCCAGACCTTGAACCACCAGGACTCGCCCAGTTCCGCGTCCACCTTGCGCATCGCGCGGCGAAAATCCAGCGCCTCGTCGAGCGACTCCTGCACGAGGGCCGCGCCCCCGGGCGGCTCCATCATCGCCGCCGCCACGTCGCAGCTCGCGATGATCGCGTACTGCGGCGAGGTCGAGCTATGCATGTGATAGGCCTCGTTGAACTGGAAGGTGTCCAGCCGCTCGGTCTGCGCGTCCTGCACCAGGATTTGCGAGGCCTGCGACAGCCCCGCCAGCAGCTTGTGCGTGGACTGCGTGGAAAAGAGCATCGACTGGCGCATCCGCGGCCGCGGCTCCACGCCACCGATGGCGTGCATGTCGCGGTAGAAGGGATGGAAGGCCGCGTGCGGCAGCCAGGCCTCGTCGAAGTGCAGCGTGTCGATGGCGCCGTCTAGCAGCTGCTTGATCGTCTCCACGTTGTAGACGATGCCGTCGTAGGTGCTCTGCGTGAGCGTGAGCACGCGCGGCTTGAGCGTGCCGCGCCCTTGCAGCAGCGGATGCGCGGCAATGCGCGCGGCGATCGCCTCCGGCGCGAACTGCTCGCGCGGGATCGGGCCGATGATCCCGTAGTGGTTGCGCGTCGGCATCAGGAACACCGGCACCGCGCCGGTCATCACGATCGCGTGCAGCACGCTCTTGTGGCAGTTACGGTCCACCACCACCACGTCGCCGGGGGCGACCACGTAGTGCCAGACGATCTTGTTGGCGGTCGAGGTGCCGTTGGTGACGAAAAACAGGTGATCGGCGCCAAAGATGCGCGCGGCGTTGCGCTCGCTCGCCGCCACCGGGCCGGTGTGATCGAGCAACTGGCCGAGTTCTTCGACGGCATTGCACACGTCGGCGCGCAGCAGGTTCTCGCCGAAGAACTGGTGGAACATCTGGCCGACCGGGCTTTTGAGAAAGGCCACGCCGCCCGAGTGCCCCGGGCAGTGCCACGAGTACGAGCTGTCGCGTGCGTAGTGCGTGAGCGCGCGGAAAAACGGCGGCGCCAGCCCATCGAGGTAAGCGCGCGCCTCGCGCACGATGTAGCGGGCGACGAATTCCGGCGTGTCCTCGAACAGATGGACGAAGCCGTGCAACTCGCGCAGCAGCTCGTTGGGCAGGTGGCGCGCGGTGCGCGTCTCGCCGTAGAGAAAGATCGGGATGTCGGCGTTGCGGCGGCGGATCTCGCGCACAAAGTCGCGCAGCGTGGCGACCGCCGCGCCGTCGTCGTCGCCCTCGACGATCTCCTCGTCGTCGATCGACACGATGAAGGCGCAGGCCCGGCTTTGCTGTTGCGCCAGGCTCGTCAGGTGGCCGAAGCCGGTCAGGCCGACGACCTCCAGCCCCTCGGCTTCCAGCGCGCGGGTGAGCGTGCGGATGCCGACCCCGCTGTCGCTGTCGGCGCGCAGATCTTCGTCGATCACGACGACGGGGAAGCGGAACTGTTGCAGCATCGGCAGGCTTTCAGGAGGAGGGCGGCGCACCGCGCGGCGCGACGAAAAAACTCGCCGGCTGCGCGCGGAAGCGCCGCCACAGCGCGCGCAGCAGCTCGCGCGTCTGGGTGAAGGTCACCCCGCGCGCCTTGATCGCCATGCGCAGTGCCAGCGTGAAGCTCACCGCCAGGTTGATCGCGCCGATCACCGCCACGCCGAGCGCGGCCCAGGCAAGCGCCGTCCACGGCAGCGCGAAGTCGAAGGCCGCCAGCGCATAGCCGACGTTGGCCGAGGCAAACGCGATGTGGCGGATGTCGATCGGCAGCCCGAGAAAGGCGCCGAAGACGCCGGCACTGCCCAGCATGCAACCGAAGAGAAAGTTGCCCATCAGGCCGCCCAGATGGTTCTCCATGTAGTCGCCCACGCGCGCGGCGCGCTCGCGCCCGGCCACCCAGCGCAGCCAGCGCAGGCGCGCCACACGGGCGCCGACGCGCGCGTAGGTGGCCCAGTTGTCGAAGTAGCCCGACAACACGCCGGAGAGAAACAGAAAGAAGCCCGCAATCGCCGCGTACCACGGCGCCCAACTGAGCGGATTCACATCGCTCAGCAAGTAGGCGGCTTTGCCGAGGTCGATCACCGGCCCGCCATGCAGCCAGCGCAGCAGCAGCGCCACGCCGATCGCGGTCGGTACCGCCAGCACGACGTTGCCCAGAATCGCTGCGAACTGCGTGCGCGTCACCGCGACGATCAGATCGACCACCGGCGCCAGGTCGAGCTGGCGGCCGGCCTTCAGTTCGCCCAGGCGGTTGGCGATGGTCTGCGCGGTCATCGCCGGCTGCTTGGTGGCGATCACCAGGTGCAGCATGTAGATCAGCACGAAGCCCAGGCCATAAATCAGGCTGTAGGCGGTGGCGACCCCGGCCGGCGGCAGGTCGAGCTTGCTGGCAAAGATTTTCAACAACGCCAGCACCGCGATGATCGCGCCCGCGCCCATGGCCGCACGCCACATGTGCGCCAGCTCGCGCGGCGACTCGGCCACGTAGTGCTCGCCGGTCTTGGCGGCGTTGTCGGTCACGCGCAGCGCCAGGAGCGCCGCCCCGCCGGCCAGATGCTCGCGCAGGCTGCCGCGGCGGCTTTCGGCGGCGAGCGTTTCGCGCATCAGCCCGAGCCAGGCCTCGAGCGCGTCCGCGCGCGCTTCCGGTCGCAGCCAGGCGGCCAGCAGCGCGGCGAGCGTTTCGATCCGCCGCAGGCTTTGCGCGGAGCGCCGCAGCAGATAGGTCAGCCGCAGACTCGTGCCTAGCCGCATCGAGGCGCGGCGGGCGCGCTCCAGAAGTTGCCGGCACTGATCGACCAGCACCAGCAACTGGCGCTCGTCGGTGGCCGGCGCGACGGGGTCGGCCAGGCGCGCGCGCAGCGCGTCGACGAAGCGCTGCGCCTCGCCGGCCACGGCGCGAAAGTGGACCGCACTGTCGGTAAACGCGGCGCCCAGCCGGGTGAACTCCGCCTCGGCGTCCATGCCGCCGATCCGGTAGGCCAGCACCAGCAGCGCCTCCAGCAGCTGGTCGAGCGCCGCGGTCACGCGCGGATGGTCGGGCATCGATTGCCCGCCGAGCACGGTCCACAAGCGCCGCGAATCTTCGTGCGGCAGCGCCTGCAACCAGGCCCAGTCGTCCCGGCGGTCGAAGATCTGGCCCAGCGCGTCGCGCAGGCTGCGCTCGTCGGGCAGTTCGGGCAGCAGCCGGTGCGCGACGATGCGGCCGAGTTCGGTGAAGAATCCGGTCGGCGGCAGGATGCCGCTCTCGGCGAAAAAGCTCACCAGCCGCCGCTCGCCAAAGAGCCGCGCGACCTGCACCCGCAGCACGGCGGCGGCTGCGGCGTCGTCTTCCAGCCGCGCGACGAGCAGCGCGTAGTGCGCCGCCGCGTCCGGCGACTCGCCGCGCGCCGGGCGCAGCCAGGCGGCGAGCGCGCGCAGCGCTCGCACCGGGTCGGTCGCGGGATCGGCCGCGCGCGCGAGCGCGGCGTCGAGTTCGGGGTCGGTCATCTGCTTTGTTGCTCCTCCCCCTTCAAGGAGGAGATTTGGAGGGGGATTGGTTCATGGCGCTCTCTGCTACGAACCCAGCCCCACCCGAAGAGTAGCCGCGCGCTGGCAGGCGCGCGTCGCTGCGGCGGCGCAAAGCATTCGCTTTGCGAAACCCCGCCTCCGCCCCCTTGAAGGGGAGGGGGCTAG
>JAJTHJ010000358.1 GCA_021298875.1 Burkholderiales bacterium
CGCACCGTGCCGCAGATCTTCATCGGCGACACCCACGTCGGCGGCTGCGACGACCTGATCGCGCTCGACCGCGCCGGCAAACTGCTGCCCCTGCTCGCCGCGTAGCGCGCGGGCCCACCCCTTTCACCCCGAGGACTTTCATGGCCGACACCCAACCCGCAGCGGCGCCGCAGCCGACTTTCCAGATCCAGCGCCTGTACCTCAAGGACGCGTCGCTGGAGATGCCCAACGCGCCCGGCATCTTTCTCGAACACGAAGCCCCGCAGATCGACATCCAGCTCGAAGTTGGCAACTCGGCCGTGGTCGAGGGCATCTACGAGGTGATCGTCCGCACCACGGTGACCGCCAAGATCAAGGACAAGGTGCTGTTCCTCGCCGAGTGCAAGCAGGCCGGCATCTTCGAGATCCGCGGCGTGCCCAACGAGCAGTTCGACGCCGTGATCGGCATCGCCTGCCCGAGCATCGTCTACCCCTATCTGCGCGCCAGCCTGGCCGACCTGATCAGCCGCACCGGGTTGCCGCCGGTGCATCTGGCCGAGATCAACTTCGAGGCGTTGTACCGCCAGCGGCTGGAGCAACAGGCGCAGGCGGCGGCCAACGCGCCGGCGCCGGTCACGCCGCAGTAACGCTACGAGGCGGTCGATGGCGCGCGTCGCCGTGCTGGGCGCCGGCGCCTGGGGCACCGCCGCCGCCTGCGTGCTCGCCGCGCGGCACGAGGTGCTGCTGTGGGCGCGCGATCCGGCGCAGGCGCAGGCCATCTCCGCCGCCCGCGAAAACGCGCGCTACCTGCCGGGCATCGCCCTGCCGGCCGCACTCGCTGTCACGGCCGACTGGTCGCGCGCCGCCGCGCACGCCGCCGCGCCCGACGCGCTGGTAGCGATCGCCACCCCCACCGCCGGGCTGCGCCCGACCCTGCGTGCGCTGCATGCCGATGGCGGCGCCGCGCCGGTCGTCTGGTTGTGCAAGGGTTTCGAGCAGGGCACGCACGCGCTGGCGCACCAGATCGCCGCGCAGGAACTGCCTGGCCGCGCCGCCGGCCCGCTCTCGGGGCCGAGCTTTGCCGAAGAGGTCGCGCGCGGCCTGCCGACGGCGCTCACCGTGGCCGGCAGCCCTGAGTTTTGCGCCCACGCGACCGCGGTGTTTCACGCCGGTGCGCTGCGCATCTATTCGACCAGCGACGTCACCGGGGTCGAAGTCGGCGGCGCGGTCAAGAACGTGCTGGCCATCGCCACCGGCATCGCCGAGGCGCTGGGGCTCGGGCTGAACGCCCGCGCCGCGCTGATCGCCCGCGGCTTGGCCGAGATCGCGCGCCTGGGTGTGGCACTCGGCGCCCGCGCCGAGACCTTCATGGGCCTGGCCGGCGTGGGCGACTTGATCCTCACCTGCACCGGCGATCTGTCGCGCAACCGCAAGGTCGGGCTGCTGCTGGGCCAGGGCTTGTCGCTGGCGCAGGCGCTGGAGAAAATCGGCCATGTTGCCGAGGGCGTGTGGTCGGCGCCGGCGGTGGCGCAGCGCGCGGCCGAGGCTGGGGTGGAGATGCCGCTCACCGCCGCGGTCTGTGCGGTCCTGGACGGGCGCGCCACGCCGCGCGCGGCGCTGGCGCAGTTGTTGGCGCGCGACCCCAAGGCGGAGGCGTTGCCGTGAGCGTGTTCAAGTCGGTGTGCGTGTTTTGCGGTTCGCAGCCCGGCGCGCGGCCCGAGTACGCGCAGGCCGCGCGGGAACTCGGCCGCTGGCTGGCGCAGCACAGCATCGAACTCGTCTTCGGCGGCGGCCACGTCGGGCTGATGGGCGAAGTGTCGGACGCGGCGCTGGCCGCCGGCGGGCGGGTGGTCGGCATCATCCCCGAGCATCTGCGCTGGGCCGAGCCGCCCTCGCGCACGCTGACCGAACTGCACGTGGTCGATTCGATGCACACGCGCAAGCGGATGATGGCCGAGCGCGCCGACGCTTTCGTCGTACTGCCGGGCGGCTACGGCACCTTCGAAGAGACGTTCGAGATGGTCACCTGGCTGCAATTGCAGTTGCAGGCCAAGCCGGTGGGGATTGTCAACGTCGAGGGCTACTACGACCACCTGCTGCGCTTCCTGCGGCACGCCGCCGACGACGGCTTCATCCGCCCGCAGCACTGGGACCTGCTGATCGTGGAGTCGTCGATCAGCCTGCTGCTTGCGCGGCTGGCGCTGCACGCCGAGCAAATGCAGCGCGCGCATCCGCAACGCGGGTCGACCGGGCAGAGCTGACGCACGTCATGCACCGCCGGCAAAGCCGCATTGCCGCCACGCTTCGTACACCACCACCGCGACCGCATTGGACAGGTTGAGGCTGCGGTTGCCGGGGCGCATCGGCAGGCGCAGGCGGTTGGCTGCGGCGAAGCGCCCGCGGACCGCGGGTGCGAGGCCGCGCGTTTCGGCGCCGAAGAAAAACCAGTCGCCGGGCGCAAACGCCACTTCGCTCGGGCCGCGGGTGCCGTGCGTGGTCAGCGCAAAGGCGCGCGCCGGGTCGGGGGCCTCGGCGGCCCACAGTGCGTCGAAGGAGTCGTGCACGCGCAGCGATGCGTACTCGTGGTAGTCCAGCCCCGCGCGGCGCAGTTGCTTGTCGCTCAAGTCGAAGCCGAGCGGCTTGACCAGATGCAACTGCGCGCCGGTATTGGCCGCCAGCCGGATGACGTTGCCGGTGTTGGGCGGGATTTCGGGTGCGACGAGAACGATGTTGAACATGAGGGTCAACGGATCACGGATCACCGATCACGGACAACGGCTCACGGCGTCCGCGCCACGATCAAATTGACGACCCGCGCCGCGCCGGCCGCCTTCAGCACGCGTGCGATTTCCTCCAGCGTGCCGCCGCTCGTCATCACATCGTCGATGACCGCGACGGTTCGGCCGGCGACCTCGCCGCGCACGGCGAAGGCGCCGCGCAGGTTGCGCCGCCGTTCGTCGCGCTTGAGCGACTCCTGCGCCGGCGTGTGGCGCGTGCGCAGCACCAGCTCGGGGTGCAGGCGCAAGCCGAGCGCAGCGGCCAAGGAGCGGCCGATCTCGCGCGCCTGATTGAAGCCGCGCCCGGCCTGCCGCTCGAAAGCGAGCGGCACCGGCACCAGCAGCGCCGCGGCCAGCTCGTCGCGGCACAGACGCAAGGCCAGCAGGCGGCCGAGCGCGCGCGCCAACTCCAGCCGATGCCCGTACTTCAACGCCAGCACCATGCCCGACACCGGCGGCGCGTAGTCGGCCAGCGCGACGGTGACGTCGAACTGCGGCGGCACGCGCAGGCAGTCGGCGCAAATCTCGGCCGCGGTGGCCGCCGGCAGCCGCAGCGCGCAGTGTCGGCAGCGGCGTGCTGCGGCGGCGAAGAAGTCGCCCGCGCAACCGGCGCACAAGGGCCTGCCCGGCGCCAGCGCGCAGGCGATGCAGCGCGGCGCCAGCAGCGCGTGCCAGCTGGGTACGGTAGACGAGTGCGAGAGGGTCTGCATCGCCCGGCCAGCTTATACACTGGCCCGGCCATGCCTCCTGCCGTTGCGCCGCGCGCTCCCTTCGACGTGGCCACGGTGCGCGCACAGTTCGACCGCCGCGCCGCGCGGCTGGCGGGCCACGACGCGCTGCTGCGCGAGGTCGAGCGGCGACTCGCCGAGCGGCTCGACCCCGTCCGGCTGGCGCCGGCGCGGATCGTCGATGTGGGTTGCGGCGCGGGTCATTCACGCGCCTTGCTGGAAGCGCGCTTTGCGCAGGCGCAGTGGCTGGGCGTCGATGCGTCGGCGGCGATGCAGGCGCGCGGCCGGCCCACCGGCTGGCGGCGCTGGTTCGGTGCCGCTGGTGGGCTGCGCGTGCAGGCCGATGCCGGCGCGCTGCCGCTGGCCGACGGCAGTGTCGATCTAGTGTTCGCCAATCTGCTTCTGCATTGGCAGCCGCAGCCCGAGACGATGTTGGCCGAGTGCCGGCGCGTGCTGCGCGTCGGCGGCTTGGTGCTTTTTTCTTCCTTCGGGTCGGACACGCTGCGCGAACTGCGCGCCGCTTTTGCCCACTGGCCGCGGGCGCGACCGCTGCCGTTCGTGGACATGCACGACTACGGCGACATGCTGGTGGCCGCCGGGTTTGCCGACCCTGTGCTCGACAGCGAACAATTGACGCTCACCTACGACAGCCCGCGGGCGCTGCTGCGCGAGGCGGGCGCGTTGGGCGGCAATCCGCGCGCCGACCGGCCCGCTGCGTTGCCCGGCACCGCCACCGCGCGCCGCCTACAGGCAGCGCTGGCGGCGCAGCGTGGCGCCGACGGGCGCCTGCCGCTGACCTTCGAGGTCGTTTACGGTCACGCCTGGAAGCCCGCGCCGCGCGAGCGTGGCGTGGCCGTCGTGCCGCTCGAGCGGCTGCGCGCAGGCCGCATCGCGGACGGCTAGGGCGATGCGCCGAGCAGTCTTGTAGAAGACCCCTATAATCCGCGCCGCTTGCGCCTCGCCACCCCCGGTGTCCGAGCATCGGAGCGGTTGTCGAACCGTTCCGACCGCGCGGGCCCCATTGCTCTACCACTCGATGTCGATGCCCTTCGATCACGGTCGGTCTGTGCCCCGCGCGTTATGCACGGCGGCGTGGTCGGCCGCAGGATGACCGATGCCTCTGTCCCGCCCCGCGTTTTTGCCCGCCGCCGTCGGCGCGGCGCTGCTGCTCGCCGCCGCCGAGACTTTTGCCGCCGTGCAGAGCAAGTTCAATCTGGCGCCGCCGGCCACCCCCATCGCGCGCGACGTGCACTGGCTGCACTGGATGATGCTGGTCATTTGCGGCGTCATCTTCGTGGCCGTCTTCGGCGTGATGTTCTATTCGATCTGGAAGCACCGCAAGAGCAAGGGCGCGGTGGCCGCCACGTTCCACGAAAGCACCAAGGTCGAGATCGTCTGGACGGTGATTCCGTTCCTGATCGTGATCGGAATGGCGCTGCCGGCGACCAAGGCCGTGGTGGCGATGAAGGACACCTCCAACTCCGACCTGACCATCAAGGTCACGGGGTATCAGTGGAAGTGGGGCTACGACTACCTGAAGGGCGAGGGCGAGGGGATCAGCTTCCTGTCCAAACTGTCCACCCCGCGCGAGCAGATCGAAAACCAGGCGCCCAAGAGCCCCAACTACCTGTTAGAGGTCGATAACCCGCTGGTGGTGCCGGTGGACAAGAAGGTGCGCATCCTGACCACCGCCGACGACGTGATCCATTCCTGGACGATCCCCGCGTTTGCGGTCAAGCAGGACGCGATCCCCGGCTTCATCCGCGACACCTGGTTCCGCGCCGACAAGATCGGCACCTACCACGGCTCCTGCGTGGAGCTGTGCGGCAAGGATCACGCTTTCATGCCGATCGTGGTGCAGGTGGTGAGCGCCGAGGACTACAGCAAGTGGGTCGCTGCGCAAAAGGCCAAGATGGCAGCCGCCGCCGACGACCCGACCAAGGTGTGGGAGCTCGCCGAGCTCAAGCAGCGTGGCGAGCGGGTCTATGCCGCCAACTGCGCCGCCTGCCATCAGGCCAGCGGCGCTGGTGTGCCGAACGCCTTCCCCGGTCTGGTGCAGTCCAAGGTCGTGCTCGGCCCCGCCGCCGAGCAGATCCAGTTGGTGTTGCACGGGCGTAAGGGTGTCTTCGCGCCCACCTCGGTCATGCCCGGCATGGGCACGCTGTCCGATGTGGACATCGCCGCCGCCATCACCTACACGCGCCACGCCTGGGGCAACAACGCCGCCGAAGGTCTGGTGCAACCCGCGCAGGTCAAGGCCGCGCGCGCCGCCAAGTAAGTCGTCCGCCGCAGTCCGCACGAGGAAGCCATCATGAGCGCAGTCGTCCATCACCCCCCCGTCGCCGGCCACGGCCACGACGATCACGCCCACGACCATCCGCACGGCTGGCGGCGGTGGCTGTATGCCACCAACCACAAGGACATCGGCACGCTGTACCTGTGGTTCAGCTTCACGATGTTCCTGACCGGCGGCGTGCTCGCGCTCGGCATCCGGCTGGAACTGTTCCAGCCCGGCTTGCAGTTCTTCCAGCCGGAGTTTTTCAATCAGCTCACGTCGATGCACGGGCTGATCATGGTCTTCGGCGCGATCATGCCGGCCTTCGTCGGCTTTGCGAACTGGATGATCCCGCTGCAAATCGGCGCCAGCGACATGGCGTTTGCGCGGATGAACAACTTCAGCTTCTGGCTGCTGCCGCCGGCGGCGCTGCTGCTGGTGGCGTCGTTCTTCGTGCCGGGCGGGGCGATCGCCGCCGGCTGGACGATCTACGCGCCGCTGTCGATCCAGATGGGCATGGGGATGGACATGGGCATTTTTGCCCTGCACATCATGGGCGCGAGTTCGATCATGGGCTCGATCAACATCATCACCACGATCCTGAACATGCGGGCGCCGGGGATGACGCTGATGAAGATGCCGATGTTCGTCTGGACGTGGCTGATCACCGCCTACCTGCTGATCGCGGTGATGCCGGTGCTGGCCGGGGCGATCACGATGACGCTGACCGACCGCCATTTCGGCACCAGCTTCTTTAACGCCGCGGGCGGCGGCGACCCGGTGATGTTCCAGCACATCTTCTGGTTCTTCGGCCACCCCGAGGTCTACATCATGATCCTGCCGGCCTTTGGCATCGTGAGCCAGATCGTGCCGGTGTTCGCGAGGAAGCCCCTCTTCGGCTACGCGTCGATGGTGTACGCCACTGCGTCGATCGCGATCCTGTCCTTCATCGTCTGGGCGCACCACATGTTCACCACCGGCATGCCGGTGACGGGACAGTTGTTCTTCATGTACGCGACGATGCTGATCGCCGTGCCGACCGGCGTGAAGATCTTCAACTGGCTGGCCACCATGTGGCGCGGCAGCATGACCTTCGAGACGCCGATGCTGTTTGCGGTCGGCTTCATCTTCGTCTTCACGATGGGCGGCTTCACCGGGCTGATCCTGGCGATGGCGCCGATCGACATCCAGTTGCAGGACACCTACTACGTGGTCGCCCACTTCCACTACGTGCTGGTCGCGGGCAGTCTGTTTGCGCTCTTTGGCGGCGCCTATTTCTGGCTGCCCAAGTGGACCGGGCACATGTACGACGAGACCCTCGGCAAGGCGCACTTCTGGCTGTCGATGATCTTCTTCAACATCACCTTCTTCCCGATGCACTTCCTCGGCTTGGCGGGCATGCCGCGCCGCTACGCCGACTACAACTTGCAGTTCGCGGACTTCAACCTGATCGCTTCGATCGGCGGCCTGGGCTTCGGGCTGACGCAACTGCTGTTCCTGTACGTTGTGCTCAAGTGCATCAAGGGCGGGCCGAAGCCGGCCGCCAACTACTGGGACGCCAGGGACGGCGGCCTGGAGTGGACGGTGCCCTCGCCGGCGCCGTTCCACACCTTCGAGACGCCGCCGGTGGTCAAGTAAGCCGATGCCAATGTCGCCGCAAGAGAAGTCGCAGAACCGCCGCACCGCGCTGATCCTGGCCTCGGTCGCGGCGGTCTTCTTCGTCGGCGTGGTCGTGCGCCATTGGTTTTTCGGGCAGTGACCGCAATGGCCGAGAACGCCGCCGCGACCGACAACCGCCGCCTGCTGCTCAAGCTGCTGACGGTGGTGGTGCTGATGGGCGCCTTCGGTTGGGCGCTGGTGCCGATCTATCGCAAGATCTGCGAGATCACCGGCATCAACCTCGTCACCCGCGTCGATCCGGGCGCGGCCGAGCGGGCGCGCAACACGCAGGTGGACACGAGCCGCACGATCACCGTCGAGTTCGACGCCAACGAGCGCGGCCCCTGGCGCTTCAAGCCGCGCGTCAATCATCTGCAAGTGCATCCCGGCGAACTCGTCCACGTGGACTACGACCTGGTCAACGTCGAGCCGCGGGCGACGGTCGGGCAGGCGATCCCGAGCTACGCGCCGATGCAGGCGGGCGGCTACTTCCAGAAGCTGGAGTGCTTCTGCTTCCAGCAGCAGGCGCTGGGCGCGGGCGAGACGCGCAGCTTTCCCGTCGTGTTCTTCATCGACCCCAAGCTGCCGCGCGACGTGACGCAGATCACGCTGTCGTACACCTTCTTTGAAATCCCGCGCGGCGCCGCACCGGCCGCCGGCGACAGCTGAGATGAACCCGCCGCCGACCCAGCGCAAGGCCAGCTTCGGCCAGACCGCCAGCGCGGTGTTCTGGTCGTTCTTCGGCGTGCGCAAGCGCGCCGACTACGAGGCCGATGCCGCGCAACTGAACCCCGTGCACGTGATCCTGATGGGCATCGCCGGCGCGGCGCTGTTTGTCGGCGTGCTGCTCGCCATCATCAAGTTCGTCGTGCTGCGCTAGTGTCCCGACCCATGAGTTTCGAGGCATTCCAACCTATGCTCGACTGGATCGAACGCAAAAATGGCGAAATCGGCGCCAGACGCGAAGCCGCGCGCAGCCGGGTTGGGAACCCGGCGAGCACGGCGACAAAGTATGGCGGCGATTCTCGCCATTTTTGTCTCGAAATTTATGGGTCGGGACACTAGACCCGGATTTACGCAAGGAGACTGTCCGATGGGTTCCACCCACACCGCCACCGCCCCGCACTACTTCGTGCCCGGCCCGTCCAATTGGCCGATGGTCGGCATGATCGCAATGGGGCTGACGATGTTCGGCGCCTCGATGGTCGTCAACCGCTACGACCTGGGCTGGACCCTCATCGCCGCGGGCTTTGCGACGCTCGTTTACATGCTGGTCGGCTGGTTCGGCATCGTGATCCGCGAGTCCGAGCGCGGCGCCTACGGCAAGAACGTCGATACCAGCTTCCGCTGGGGGATGAGCTGGTTCATCTTCTCCGAGGTGATGTTCTTTGCCTCGTTCTTCGGCGCGCTGTACTACGCGCGGGTGTTCGCGGTGCCGCAGCTGGGCGACTTCGACAACCGCCTGCTGTGGCCTGACTTCACCTCCGCCTGGCCGACCGAAGGGCCGGCGGGCACCATCGAGCCGTTCCAGACGATCCCTGCCTGGCCGATCCCGACGATCAACACCCTGCTGCTCGTCACCTCAGGCATCTGGCTCACGTTGTCGCACCATGCGCTGCTCGCCAACCAGCGCAGCAAGGCGATCTTCTGGCTCGCCCTGACGCTGCTGTTCGGTCTGACCTTCGTCGGCGTGCAAGCCTGGGAGTACATGCACGCCTACCGCGACCTCAACCTGAAGCTGTCCTCCGGCATCTTCGGCTCGACCTTCTTCATGCTGACGGGCTTCCACGGCCTGCACGTGATCGTCGGCGCGATCATGCTGACGGTCGTGCTGCTGCGGCTGATGCGCGGCCACTTCCGCCCCGACCATCACTTTGCGTTCGAAGCGGCGGCCTGGTACTGGCACTTCGTCGATGTGGTGTGGATCGGCCTCTACATCATCGTGTACTGGCTGTAGCCATACGCGGCACCCGTGCGACAAAGGCGCCGGTGGGCGCCTTTGTCGTTTGTGGCCTCAGTACCTGCGCGGCTCGAGCCAGCCCAGCCAGTACGCCAACCAGATGAAGGCGATCAGCGTCACCGACAGCGCCACCCGCAGCCCGAGCATGCGCGCGGTGCGGCGGCCGCTGCCGCGGTCGCGCATCAGGAACACGAGCGCGGTGGCCAGCACGCCAAGGATGGCGACAAAGGCGAGTCCGATCACGGCTTTCATGGGTCGGCATCGTAGCGAACCGCAGCCATGACCCGCACCCGCACGGTGATCGCGCTGGTGGCGGCGGCCGCCGGCATCGCCGCCACCGTCGCGCTCGGCAACTGGCAGACGCGCCGCGCCGAGCAGAAGCTGGCGCTCGAAGCGCAGTGGGACGCGGCGCTGGCGATGGCGCCGACTGTGCTCGACGCCGGCAGTGCCGCGCAGATCGCCCGGCGCCTGCCGGCACGGGTGCGGGCCGAAGGCGAGTTCATGCACGCCAAGTCCGTCTGGCTCGACAACCGGCAGCTCGACGGCCGCGCCGGCCTGTGGCTCGCCACGCCGCTGCGCACTGCGGACGGCGCGGTGGTGCTCGTGCTGCGCGGCTGGGCCGCGCGCGACCCCGCCGACCGTGCGCGTTTACCCGACGCGGCGCAACCAGCGGGCCGCGTCGCGGTCGAAGGGATTGCCTTGGCGCAGGCGCCGCGCCTGTACGAACTCGGCAGCCCGCAGATGAGCGGCCCTCTGCCCGCTGTTTGGCAGAACCTCGACCTGCCGGCCTACGAGCGTGCCAGCAGCCTGACCGTGGCGCCGTTGATCGTGATGCAGACTTCCGACCTTGCCGATGGGCTCGTACGCCGCTGGGCGCGGCCGGCGAGCGGTGTTGAAAAGCACCGCGGCTACGCCTTCCAGTGGTACGTGCTGGCGGCCACCCTCACCGTGCTGACCGCGGTGCTGGGCCTGCGGGCGCTGCGCCGCGCAAAGGAAAATCGTGACCCAACGTAAATCGCATTGGCGCCGCTACCGCGCGCTGTATCTGCTGATCGCGCTGTGCGTGGCACCCGTGGTGGCCTCGTACCTCGCCTACTACGTCTGGCAGCCGACCGGCCGCAGCAACTACGGCACGCTGATCGACCCGCAGCGCACGGTGCCGGCCACGCTGCAACTGCGCGAACTCGACGGCACGCCGTTTCCGGCAAGCCAGCTGCGTGGCCAGTGGTTTATGGTGACGGTCGATCGCGGCCACTGCGCCGAGGCCTGCCAGCAGAAGCTGTGGAACATGCGCCAGGTTCGCACCGCCACCGGCCGCGAGCGCGACCGCATCGACCGCGTGCTGCTCCTGATCGACGAGGAGCCGCCCACCACGATGCTGCTGCGCGAGTACGAGGGCACGCGCGTGCTGCGCGCCGACGCCGCGCAGTTACGCAGCTTTCTGCCGCTGGACGCGGGCATGGCCCTGGAGGGGCCGATCTGGCTGATCGACCCGCTCGGCAACCTGATGCTGCGCTGGCCGCCGGGCGCCGAGCCCAAGGGCATCAAGCGCGATCTGGACAAGGTGCTGAAGGCCTCGAGGATCGGATAGCGCTCGATGGAACCGGGCGCGCTCTTCTGGTTGGCGGTCAAGGCGGTGGCGATCGCGGCGCTGCCGCTGGCCTACGTGTTCTTCTCGCGCGCGCCGGACAAGTTCCGCAAGCTCGCCTGGGTGACGGCGTTTCTGACGTTCGACCTGATCCTGTTCGGCGCCTTTACGCGCCTGACCGACTCCGGTCTCGGCTGCCCGGACTGGCCGGGCTGCTACGGCCATTCCAACCCGCTGTCGGCGGGCGAGTCGATCCGCGCCGCCGAGACGGCGCAGCCGACCGGGCCGGTGACGATGACCAAGGCCTGGATCGAGATGCTGCATCGCTACTTTGCGATGGCGGTCGGCTTCCTGATCGTCGTGCTGATGGTGATGGCGTGGCAGCGCTGGCGGCGCGACCGCAGCCGCTCGCCCTGGCTCGCCACGGTGATCTTCTTTGCCGTGTGCCTGCAAGGCGCCTTCGGCGCGTGGACGGTGACGATGAAGTTGCAGCCACTGATCGTCACCGTGCACCTGCTGGGTGGACTGACGCTGCTGGCGCTGCTGGTGTGGTTGGCGCTGCGGGAGGGAGGGGTGGCGTCGTTTCCGCGAAAGCGGGAACCCAGTGTCTTTCGTGACGTTGCTGGGTTCCCGCTTTCGCGGGAACGACGCGTTAAAGGGTTGGCCGTGTTCGCTCTCGCGCTGCTGTATGCCCAAATCGCCCTCGGCGGCTGGGTTAGCACCAATTACGCGGTGCTGGCCTGCCCGGACTTCCCGCTGTGCCAGGGACAGTGGCTGCCGCCGATGAACTTTGCCCAGGGTTTCACGCTTTGGCGCGACCTGGGCGAAACGGCCAGCGGCGAGCCGATCGTCTTTGCCGCGCTGGTGGCCATCCACTGGACGCACCGGCACTTTGCCTATCTGGTGTTCGCGGTGCTCGGGCTGCTGGCGTGGCGCTTGTGGCGCGTGCCGGGCTGCGAGCGGTTGGCGCGTGCGCTGGTTGCGCTGCTGTTGGTCCAGCTCGCCACCGGCGTCTCCAATGTGGTGTTCGCCTGGCCGCTGCTGGCCGCCGTGCTGCACACCGGCGGCGCGGCGCTGCTGGTGGGCGTTCTGGTAGCGATCAACTTCCGGTTGGCGCGCCTGTGGTGATCCGCGGCGAGTTAGAGCGCCGGGTTGTGAGGCTAGGATTGGTACCGTTTGTCTCGACGGCGCCATTCGCCAAGACGATGCCCCAAAAGACTGCCCCGCAGAACCGTGGTTCCGAGTTGACCGCTACTGAATCGGGTTGTTCGTTGAGATCGGTAGCGGGGAGATTCGGTTAGGCGGCAGAACGTGCGCACCACCGTCTTCGTTACCGTCGCTTTCGTTATCGGCATTGTCGCTGGCGGCTACGCCTTCTCGGGCAGCATCCCGCGCTCGTTTCTGGCCGTTCATGACTGCGGTCAGCGATGCCTCGAGCCGCGCGACTTGCTCGGCCTTCTTGCGTCCGCAGGCATCCGGCATGCACCTAGGCTGCTTCTTTTCAAGGTCGCCGAGTCAACAAAGTGTGTAGGCATTCGGCACTGGGAGCCAGAGGGGCGCTACCACGTGGTGTACTTCCCGAAGCGGGACGTGCGCAATGTCATGGAACTGACGGAACAGGACGCTCCATTCTTGCTGGACTGCTTGGCGCTCGCTCGCAAGCACGTCGCCGCTGCGGGGTTTCAGAACTATCGCTTTGTCAGCAGCGGTCCAGCGCTACAGCACGCCACCTATTTCCACTTCCACGTCATTGCGCGCTGAGGTGCCGCCTCCGTAGCCCTCTACGCGTAAACTAATGTGTTTCGCTTCCGTTGCCATGTCTACCACCACCCGCACCGCCGACGCTCCGCTGCCGCATCTGGCGCGCCAGTATTGGTTGCTGACCAAGCCGCGCGTCACGCAACTGGCGATCTTTTGCGCGGTGATCGGCATGCTGCTGTCCACGGACGGCATCCCGTCGCTGTCGCGCCTGCTGTTCGCCACGCTCGGCATCTGGCTGCTGGCGGGCGCCGCGTTTGCGGTCAACTCGATCATCGAGCGGCACATCGACGCCAAGATGGCCCGCACGCGGATGCGCCCGCTGGCGCGCGGGGAGATCACGCCGGTGCAGGCGATCGTCTTTTCAGGCGTGATCGGCGGCGCCGGCATGTGGGTGCTCAATACGCTGGTCAACCCGCTGACGATGTGGCTCACCTTCGCCACCTTCGTCGGCTACGCGGTGATCTACACGGTGCTGCTCAAGCCCTACACACCGCAGAACATCGTGATCGGCGGCATGAGCGGCGCGATGCCGCCGGTGCTCGGCTGGGCGGCGATCACCAACAGCGCGCCGGCCGAAGCCTGGGTGCTGGCGTTGATCATCTTCGTCTGGACGCCGCCGCACTTCTGGGCGCTGGCGCTGTACCGGGTGGACGACTACCGCGCCTCGGGCCTGCCGATGCTGCCGATCACCCACGGGCCGGAGCTGACCCGGCTGCACATCTTTCTCTACACGCTGGTGCTGGTGGCGACCACCACGCTGCCCTTCGTGCTGCAAATGTCGGGCTGGTTGTATCTGGCGGCGGCGCTCGCGCTGGGCGGTGTGTTCCTGCGTTACGCGTGGCGGCTGCACCGCGACTATTCCGACGCGCTGGCGCGCGAGACCTTCCGCTACTCGATCGTCTATCTGGCCGCGCTGTTCGCCGCGCTGCTGGTCGATCACTACCTGGTATGAGGTCGCGGCGCCGGTTGCTCGCCGCGCTGGCGGCGCTGCCGCTTGTCGCTTGCGAGCGCGTGGCGCCGAAGTTCAACAGTGTCGATATCACCGGCGCCGACTACGCGCGCGACTTTGCGCTGAACGATGCGCAAGGCCAGCGGCGCACGCTGGCGGACTTTCGCGGCAAGGTGGTGGTGGTGTTCTTCGGCTTCGCGCAGTGCCCGGACGTGTGTCCCGGCACGCTGTCGCAACTGGCGGAGATCAGGCGCCGGCTCGGCGCGGACGGCGACAAGCTGCAAGCGGTCTTCATCACCGTCGACCCGGAGCGCGACACGCCGGCGGTGCTGGCGCAGTACGTGCCGGCGTTCGACCCGAGCTTCATCGGTCTGTACGGCACGCCGGAAGAAACCGCCAAGGTGGCCAAGGACTTCAAGGTGTTTTATCAGAAGGTGGCGGGCAAGACGCCGACCTCCTACACCATCGACCACACCGCCGGCAGCTACGTGTTCGACAAGGAGGGCCGTGTGCGGCTCTTCGTCAGGCACGCGCAGCCGCTGGAGGCGACGCTGGCGGACATCAAGCAACTGCTGTAGTCCAACTCTGGTGCGGGGGTGTGCCGGCGACCGCGACGGTCTTGCCTTACCCCGATCCCTATCTGTGTACCTCGCCGGATCGGGGCACCCACGCCCCCACCCCAGTCCTCCCCCGCAGGCGGGGGAGGGAGTAACCCAGTCCCCTTCGAAGCGGCCGAGGGTCGGGGCGGGTTACCCGAGTTCCCCGGTTTCCGCATTGACCGCGGCGCGGCTCGACAACTCCGGCCCCTTGGCGGGCGCGCCGCCGATGCCGAAGGCATCGCGCACGGCATCGGTCAGCGCGATCTCGAAGCCAAGGAACACGCTCGGCGCCGTGCCTGCATAGGCCTCACGTTCGTAGGCGGTGGCGCCCGGCGCCAGCACCGCATGCGGTTCGAAAGGATCGAACACCGCGCACTCGCCGGCCTGCGCCGGCAGCTTCAGCCCGAGCCGCGGAAACACCAGTTCCCGCGCCGGCCCCAGCACGCACCACGCGCCAAACAGCACTTCGCCGTAATGCGCGTCGGTGTGGAAAAACGCGCCCCGGCAGACGTACCACTCGAAGTTCGGGCGCAGGGCCGCTGCGAGCGCGGGCGGCAAGGCCTGCCGCAAGGCCGCCAGCGCGCCGGCCTGTGCAAAGGTGCCGCCACCATGCACCCGCCCCGACGCCTGCGGGGCGTCGCCGGCCGCCTGCCCGGCGAGTGTGGCGAGGCCCGCGGGCGGCGCAAGCGGCCCTTGCCACAGACGGCGCGCGCTTCCGCGCTCTGCGCCCGCAGTGGTGCAGCGGGCAACGGGTGCAGGGGACTCAAGCCAGTGCGTCATCGTGTCGGTCGGTGCTGCGCGCGGCGTTGGCGCAAAGAAAAGGCCCCGCTTGCGCGGGGCCAAGTATCCGCCTCTTCGGAGGAGAGGGGGGAGGAGCAGAGGCGGATGTAAGACGTCTACGCTAACTTGGTCGTGGCGGCTAGCCCGTCATTACGCGTTCCGTCATTGCGGGGTCAGTGCCAGCCGCATCTTTTGCAGCGCCTTGACCTCGATCTGCCGGATTCTTTCGGCTGAGACTCCGAACTCGGCCGCGAGTTCATGCAAGGTGGCAGTGCCCACGCTGCCGTCGGGGTTCTCGTCCAGCCAGCGCGCCTGCACGATCCGCCGGCTGCGCGCGTCCAGTTGCTCGACCGCGCGGCGCACGCCTTCTGTCTGCATCCAGTCGTGCTCGCGGCGGGCCAGCACCTCGGTCGGCTCGTCGTGCGAGTCGGCCAGATAGGCAATCGGCGCGTACTCTTCTTCGCCGTCTTCGATGCGGCCTTCCAGCGCCACGTCGCCGCCCGCCATGCGGGTTTCCATGTCGGCGACATCGGCCGGCTTGACGTTCAGCGCATCGGCCATGTGCTGGACTTCGTCCGGCGACATCGTGCCCACGCCCTGCTTCATCGAGCGCAGGTTAAAAAAGAGCTTGCGCTGCGCCTTGGTGGTGGCGACCTTGACCAGCCGCCAGTTGCGCAGGATGTACTCGTGGATCTCGGCCTTGATCCAGTGCAGCGCAAAGGACACCAGCCGCACGCCGCGTTCCGGGTCGAAGCGCTTGACCGCCTTCATCAGGCCGATGTTGCCTTCCTGGATCAGGTCGGCGTGCGGCAGGCCGTAGCCCAGGTAGTTGCGGGCGACCGCCACCACCAGCCGCAGGTGCGACAGCACCAGTTGGCCAGCGGCATCGAGGTCGTTCTTGTCGCGCAGGTTGCGCGCGAGCCGGGTTTCTTCGTCCGCCGTCAGCAGCGGGATGCGGTTGACGGCGGAGATGTAGACATCCAGATTCCCCAGCGCCCCCGGGTGCAAGGTGACTGCCCCGCCGGCAGTGGAAAAAGGTACCAATGCGTTCTTTGCCATCAGTTCTGATCTCCTTTAAAATGCATTCTAGCACTCGCAAGTGGAGAGTGCTAGGACGTGGAGCCGTTATCGCGGAGGCAAAGAAATGTGATAAATCGTTTATAAACAATATTTTGCGTCTTCGATCTGGTCCGAGCCAACACAAATCGTTGCAATTTCCTCCTTAATCACTCGGGTTTACGGAGTGTGCTTCCTGGCACCGTGGTCAGCGCGCGCTGCGCACCCCGGCCCGGGCCGCCAGGCTGGCTAGCCCGGCGCCCGCGAGCGCGGCAGCCACCAAGGCTGCGGCGACCAGCGCCGGCGGCGGCGATTGCCATTCCAGAGTCACACCGTACAGGGCCGCCAGTTCCGTCAGGATCGGCCACGCGTACCACGCCGCGGCGGCGACCAGCAAGGCCGCCAGCCCGCCGGCGAGGGCCAGGGCGGCGACCCCCGTATAGACGAGCGGCCGGCGAATGAACGCATCGGTCGCGCCCAGCAGACGCAGCGTGCGGATCTCGGCCGCGCTCGCCGTCGTCAGCAGCCGCACCGCGCCGACCAGCGTCAGCAGGGCGAGCAGCAGGCCGGCACCCGCCAGCGCCGCACCCAGCAGCGCCGCCGCGCGGCCAAGGGCCGCGAGCTTGCGGTACCAGCCGGTGTCGGCGTGCACGCTGTCCACGCGCGGCAGCGTGCGCAGCGCGGCGACGGTGGCATCGACGGTCGCCGGTGGGGTGCCGGCGGCGAAGGTCGCGATCAGCACGTCCGGCAGGGGGTTCGCCGCCGGTGCCGGCAGCGCCGCGTCCTGCCCCGCGCGCCGGAGCAGGTCCGCCAGCGCGGCGTCGCGCGACAGCAGCGTCACCTGCGCGACGCCGGGAGCGGCTTGCACCCGCGTCTGCAAGTCGCGCGCTTCGGCCGCGCTGGCCGCGTGCGCGATGAACACCGTGGCCTGCGGCGCGACCGGCGCGCGCTGCGCGAGCGGCACCGGTTGCAGCGCCAGCAGGCCGACCGCGGCCGGCAGCGCCAGCGCCAGCCCACCCAGCAGCACGGCCAAGGTGAACACGCCCCAGCCGCGGCCGACCAGGCGCAGCGCGCTGGCCAATGCAACTGCGCGCAGTACCAAGAACTTCATGCGACCGCCCGGCCATCGCGCAGTGCGACCGTGCGCGCACCCGGAGGCGGCGCGGTGGCCTCGCCATGCGAAGCGACGATCACCGTCACGCCACTGGCGACAACTTGCCCCAGCAGCGCGAACAACTCGCCGGCCGCGACAGCGTCCAGATGCGCGGTCGGCTCGTCGGCCAGCACCAGCGCGGGCTGATTGACGATGGCGCGCGCCAAGGCCGCCCGCTGCTGCGCGCCACCGGCCAGTGCGCGCGGCCGCAGCCGATCGGCGTCGAGCTCGTGCAGGCCCACCCGTTGCAGCGCGGCCTGAGCGCGGCGGCGCGCCTCGCGGTGCACCAGCCCGGCCACCTGCGCCGGCAGCATGACGTTGGCGAGCAGGCTGCGGTCGTCGAGCAACTGCAAGTCCTGCGGCACGATGCCGAGCGATTGCCGCAGCACGGCGCGTGCGCGCGGGTTGAGCGCGCCGACGTCCGTGCCCGCTACCGTTACGCGGCCGGCATCGGGCACCTCCAGCCCGGCGACCAAGCGCAGCGCGCTGGACTTGCCCGCGCCGCTGGGGCCGGTCAGCAACACGAACTCGCCGCGTCCCACGGTGAAACTCAGCTCGCGCAGCGCCACCCGCTCGCCATAGCGCTTGGCGACGGCTTCGAAGACAACCAATGCAGGGGAGGAGGCCGGCAACGGAGGCGCTGTTACGATGATTTGCGGCAGGTGCAAATCGATTCTACGGTTGCCCACCTGCGTCATCGGAGCGTCATTCGCGCAGCCTATGGTCAGTAGGTCTCATCGCAAACGCAAAGTCGAAACCGTCGTGCGCGCCCGCCCTGCGCCAACCGCGCCTGCGGCGCTGCCGCGCTTTATCGACCGCGACCTGGCCACGCTCGCCTTCAACGAGCGCGTGCTGGCGCAGGCGGCACGCACCGACATCCCGTTGGGGGAACGGCTGCGCTACGTCTGCATCGCCTCGTCGAACCTCGACGAGTTCTTCGAGATCCGCCTGTCGGACTTGATCGACGAGATGCGCGAAGGCGGCGGCTGGACGCCGCGCGCGCCGCAGTGGGCGGCCTACGTGCGCATCTCGGCGCGCGCGCATGCGCTCGTGGAGGCGCAGTACGGGCTGCTCAACGGCACGCTGATGCCGGCGCTGGCCGGAACGGGCGTGGTGGTGCTCAACCACGCGCAACGCAACGCCGCGCAGCGCGCCTGGGTACGCGAGTTTTTCGAGCGCGAGGTGCGGCCGCTGCTGCTGCCCATCGGCCTCGACCCGTCGCACCCCTTCCCGCAGGTGCTGAACAAGTCGCTCAACTTCATCGTGCAACTGGACGGCAAGGACGCCTTCGGCCGCGCCGCGGCCACCGCCATCCTCAAGGTGCCGCGCGTGCTGCCGCGGGTGATCCCGCTGCCGGCACGCCTGGCGCCGGGGCAGCAGGCGTTTGTGATGCTGACTTCGGTGATCCGCGCGCACCTGCCCGACGTGTTCCCTGGCCGCGGCATCGCCGGCTTCTCGCAGTTCCGCGTCACGCGCGACTCCGACCTGTGGGTCGACGAGCGCGAAGTGCATAACTTGCGCCAGGCGCTGCGGATGGAGCTGACGCAGCGGCACTTCGGCAACCCGCTGCGGCTGGAGGTGCTGCGCACCTGCCCGCCCGCGCTGGAGGCGTTGCTGCGCGAGCAGTTCCAGTTACCCGACGAGGCGGTGTACCGCGTCGATGGCCCGGTCAACTTGGTGCGCCTGAATCAACTGGCCGATCACCTGACTGCGCCGCGGCTGCGCTGGCCGCCCTTCGTCCCGGCCTGGCCGGCGCGCATGCAGGCGAGCGCCGAGGGCGCAGACGTGTTCGACGCGATCCGCCGCGGCGACATCCTGCTGCACCACCCTTACGAAAGTTTCGAACCGGTGATCGCCTTTCTGCGCGCCGCCGCGCACGACGCGCGCGTGGTGGCGATCCGGATGACGCTGTATCGTACCGGGTCGAGCTCGGTGCTGGTCGATCTGCTGGCCGAGGCCGCGCGGCGCGGCAAGGAAGTGACCGTCGTCGTGGAACTCAAGGCCCGCTTCGACGAAGAAGCCAACATCAACGTCGCCGAGCGGCTGGAGGCGGTGGGCGTGCAAGTCGTCTACGGCGTGGTGGGGCTGAAGACCCATGCCAAGCTGCTGCTGGTGCTGCGGCGCGAGGACGCCGCGGGTAGCGGCAAGCGCGTGCGGCCCGCCATGCGGCTGGCGCGCTACGCGCACCTGGGCACCGGCAACTACCACCCGACCACGACCAAGACCTATACCGACTTCGGCATGCTGACCGCCGACGCCGAGATCTGCGCGGACGTCGAGCGCGTCTTCATGCACCTGACGAGCCTGACCAAGGTCGAGCGGCTGACGCACCTGTGGCTGGCCCCCTTCACGCTGCATAAGCGCGTGCTGGCCGCGATCGCCAACGAGGCCAAGCTCGCCGCTACCGGGAAGGGCGGGCACATCATTGCCAAGATGAACGCGCTGTCCGACGAGGCGACGATCAACGCGCTCTACGCCGCCTCGCAAGCCGGCGTGAAGATCGATCTGATCGTGCGCGGCGCCTGCGCGCTGCGGCCGGGGGTTAAGGGCCTGTCGGAAAACATCCACGTGCGCTCGATCGTCGGCCGGCTGCTCGAGCACCACCGCATCTACTACTTCCGCAA